>JAHHSC010000042.1 GCA_020025455.1 Lawsonibacter sp.
GTAACGTTTTCGTGTTTGCGCAGTTAATGTAGTGAAAGGGGTGAGGACTTTGGACTTTGACGGGATCTATCGGCTGTACTTCCGGGACGTGTACGTTTTCTCCCTGGCACTCACCGCCAACCGCTCGGCTGCCCAGGAGCTGACCCAGGAGACCTTTTTCAAGGCCTTGAAAGCCATCGACCAGTTCGACGGTTCCAACGATATCCGGGCCTGGCTCTTTACCATTGCCCGGAACACCTTCTATACAGATCGTAAATTACAGGCCAGATATTCCTCTGCGGAGCCGGATGAGGCCCTTCCCTCCTGCGAATGTGGATTGGAGGAGCGGCTCATCGACCAGGAGAGCGCCTTTCGCATCCACCAGTTTCTCCACACCATGAAGGAGCCGTACAAGGAGGTATTCAGTCTCCGGACCTTTGGCGAGCTGTCCTTTGAGAAGATTGGCCAGCTCTTCGGCAAGAGCCCCGGCTGGGCCAGGGTGACCTACCACCGGGCAAAGAAACAGATTCAGGATCATTTGGAGGTGACGGGATGAATCAAATCAGCTGTAATGTGATCGGCGACCTGCTCCCCCTCTATGTGGACGATGTGGTGTCCGCGGACACCCGGCGTCTGGTGGAGGAGCACCTGGCAAGCTGTCCCACTTGTCAGGCCAGATTGGAGCAAATGCGGCAGCCCGTGGTCCTGCCCAACTTTCAGAACGTACAGGAGCAGGACGCGCAAGCCCTCAAAGGCATCAAACGGAAACTGAAGCGAAGCCGCCTGCTGGTGGCGGTCTGCGCGGCGCTTTTGACCGCGGCCCTGTTTCTGGTCATCTGGGCCGTCCGCCAACCCAGAAGCGTGGACCAGGTGCTGGAAACCATCACGGCTACCCCCTTCGCCGTCGGCGAGGAGATCACCAGGCAGGCGGTGGGCGACGACCTCACCCTGGTCCTCTACCGCAATCAGGATGATGAACGCACCCTCCAAAGCGCTCTGATCCGCCGCAGCGGCCCCTTCTACCGCCTGGTGCGGTGCAGCGGCTCTCTGGAGCTGGAGCCGATGGGCAAGCCGAAGTCCGGCGAGCTGCGCGCCCGGATGCTCATCAGCTGGTATGACCGGGACGAACCGGAGAAGTGCGTGGTGCTGGCGGTGGCACGCGATCAAACCGTGGAGGGGATCTCCTACTGCGGTACCCCGCTGGAAACGGTGGAGTTTAACGGCTGCCGTGTGTTCTTCGGCATCGCCTCCGGAGACTATGAGCTGTATCAGCTCTATGACAAAGACGGAACCGAACTTGCTCACTACGCCGAGTAAACGCAGCGGGGTCAGGCGTTTGCCTGACCCCGCTGTTCTGTCGTATTATTGCTCCGCGATCTCAATGCGGCGGGCACTGGGCAGCTGGGCGTTCTTCTTGGGAAGAACCAGCTCCAGCACACCGTTCTTATAAGAGGCCCGGATGCTGTCCGTATCAATGCCGCTCACATCAAAGCTGCGGCTGAACGAACCGCACTTACGCTCTCGGAACAGATACCCGCCATTCTCGTCCTTCTTCTCGGTACTCTCGTCCCGCTGAGCGGAAATGACCAGGTTGCTGCCATTCAGGTCGATCTTGATATCCTTGGATTCAAAGCCGGGCAGCTCTGCCTCCATCAGATAACTGTCGCCCTTGTCCTGCACATCGCAGCGGAACTGCATCGCGTCGGAGATGTTTCCGCTCCAGAAGTTACGCTCCATCTCGTCCAGGTAGTTAAATAAACTGTGTTCATTGCGGTCAAAGGGAATCATTCCAAACATGATCTTGCTCCTATTCTCTGTGCGAATCATCTTTTTTAGTGGGCCGATCTTCCGCGCGCAGTCGGTGTGGATCGGTGGTTGATCTTTCCTGTCCCTCTCGGAACAATTGTCAGTATAGACCCGCTTTATGAACAAATATACTAAAACCTGTGAACGAACCGTTAATTTTAGCACTCTCATGTTGAGAGTGCTAAAACAGTCGATCTTTCCCTTTTCCCGGCAAAGCAACGAATGCTGGGGGAGTATCCCCTGTCATTCGGCTCCAAAACGGGATACAAAAAAGGCGCGTGGTACCACGCGCCTTTTTCTGATTCTGATTCCAGCTGATTTCAGCTCTCCTGGAACGCGCCGAAGGCTTTTTTGTCCTCGTCTCTGCGCTCCTGGATGGCCTCCTTCAGGATCATGTCCTTCACCTTCATCAGCCGGATGGTGTTGGCTCGCTCGTTCTCATCCAGCTTCATGGTGATATACTTGATGCTCTCCTGCATCTGGGGAATCTTCACGTACTCCAGAGCATTGACACGGCGGCGGGTCTTTTCGATCTCCTCCGCCAACAGCTGAGAGGTCTTTTCCACCTCGGCCAGCCGCAGCATATCCTGAAAGACCCGGCTCATGGCGTCCACCGCGTCGTCCAGCTCGCCGCTGGTCTGGGCGAAGCCATAGGGGTAGACCTCACCGGGGTCCTGACTGGTGGTGTGAAACTGGTATTTTGGCACATCCACAGACATGACGTTCTGGAAGGTCATATCCAGCTCCACAGACTGCTTGGGATACATGAGGGCCTGCTCCAGCATTTCGGGGGACATGAGGGCGGAAGCTACGGTAAAGGCCCCGTGGGCACGCATCAGCCCTTCCTCCACCCGCTTGCGGAGGGCACGGTTCTCCCGGACTACGTCCATAAACTGCTTCATCAGCTCATCCCGCTTGTCCTTCAGCAGCTTGTGGCCGCGCTGGGCGGTACTCAGCCGGCCTTTCAGCCGGGTCAGCTCCATTCTGGTCGGATTGATGATCGCGCTTGGCATATCGGTCCCCCCTTATTCCTGTTTGGGCAGGTACTTGTCGATATACTCCGGCTTGATTCGCTTCAGCTCACCGCGGGGCAGAATGGACAGAAGCTCCCAGCCCAAATCCAGCGTTTCCTCAATGGAGCGGTTCTCGTCCGTACCCTGGGAGACATAGCGCTTTTCAAATTCGTCGGCAAATTTGGCATACAGCAGATCGGTGGGGCTCAGTGCAGCCTCGCCCAGAATGGACATCAGCTCTTTGTTCTCCTTGCCTGTGGCGTAGGCGGCAAAGAGCTGGTTCATGGTACCGGAGTGGTCCTCACGGGTCTTGCCGGCACCGGTACCCTTATCCTTCAGTCGGGACAGGGAGGGCAGCACGTCGATGGGAGGATTGACGCCACGGCGGTACAGCTCACGGCTCAGGATGATCTGTCCCTCGGTGATATAGCCGGTCAGATCGGGGATGGGGTGGGTCTTGTCGTCCTCAGGCATCGTCAGAATGGGGATCATGGTAATCGAGCCATCCTTGCCCACCTGACGTCCGGCACGCTCGTACATGGTAGCCAGGTCGGTGTACAGGTAGCCGGGGTAACCACGGCGGCCCGGTACCTCCTTCTTAGCGGCGGAGATCTCACGCAGGGCCTCTGCGTAGTTGGTGATATCGGTCAGGATGACCAGAACGTGCATGTCCTTCTCAAAGGCCAGGTACTCCGCAGCGGTCAGGGCCATACGGGGGGTGGCGATACGCTCAACGGCGGGGTCGTTGGCCAGGTTGGTAAACAGCACGGTACGGTCAATGGCTCCGGTGCGTTTGAACTCGTTGACGAAGAACTCAGACTCCTCGAAGGTGATGCCGATTGCGGCAAACACCACCGCGAAGTTGGATTCGCCGTCCAGAACCTTGGCCTGACGGGCGATCTGGGCGGCCAGAGCCGCATGGGGCAGGCCGGAGCCGGAGAAAATGGGCAGCTTCTGACCACGGACCAGGGTGTTCAGTCCGTCAATGGCGGAAATGCCCGTCTGAATAAACTCGTTGGGGTAGTTGCGGGCAGCGGGGTTCATGGCCAGGCCGTTGATATCCCGGTACTCGTCGGCCAGAATGGCGGGGCCGCCGTCGATGGGCTGGCCCATGCCGTTGAACACGCGGCCCAGCATATCGCCGGACACGCCCAGCTGCAGCGGGTGCCCCAAAAAGCGGATCTTGGAGTCCTTCAGGTTGATGCCTGCGCTGGCCTCAAAAAGCTGAACCACAGCGGAATCGCCGTTGACCTCCAATACCTTGCAGCGGCGAATGCTGCCGTCGGTCAGTTCGATTTCTGCCAGTTCGTCAAAGGTGACACCCTGCACGTGATTGACCACCATCAGGGGGCCGGAGATCTCCTGGATCGTCTTATATTCCCGAATC
The DNA here is from genome assembly GCA_020025455.1 of Lawsonibacter sp. Classification (GTDB taxonomy): domain Bacteria; phylum Bacillota; class Clostridia; order Oscillospirales; family Oscillospiraceae; genus Lawsonibacter. Next base: position 4,186 of record JAHHSC010000042.1, read on the forward strand.
ACAGTTCATTCTCTCCTTTCTCCACAGCGGCGTCAATCTGGCCTTCCATCGCGTCCAGAAGTGCCTTGTAGTTGTCCTTATACTGGTCGGCGGGGACGGACTTGGCCCGGCCAATGCCCTCACGGGCCGGAATGGCAAAGAGGTCGTTGATTGCGGCTCCCTTCTCCACAGCGGTCCGGCACTGGGTGTCGTACTGGTGGATCATATCCAGCATACGGGCCTGGCGGTCCAGCTCGGAGTAGGAATCCACATCCACAAAGGAGTTCTGCTGCAGGAAGTCCTCGCGGATCATCTTGGCGACCTCCAGGGTGATCTGGTCCTTGGAGGACAGGGAGTCCTTGCCGACCAGCTGCACGATCTCGTTCAGGTTGGACTCCTCCTGAAGCACGGACATGGCCCACTCCCGGTTGGCCAGAAATTCCTTGCCAAAATGCTCATCGTACCAGGGCTTCAGCGAATCCAGATACAGGGAGTAGGAGTTCAGCCAGTTGATGGCGGGGAAGTGACGGCGGTAGGCCAGGGAGGAATCCAGGGCCCAGAACACCTTGACAATCCGCATGGTGGCCTGAGACACAGGCTCAGAGAGGTCGCCGCCGGGAGGGGAAACTGCGCCAACGGCGGTCAGACTGCCGCGGCGGTCATCATCGGAGCCGATACAGGCCACAGAGCCGGCACGCTCGTAGAACTGGGCCAGACGGGAGCTCAGATAGGCGGGGTAACCCTCCTCGCCGGGCATCTCTTCCAGGCGGCCGGACATCTCACGCAGAGCCTCGGCCCAGCGGGAGGTGGAGTCGGCGATGACGGCCACGGCGTAGCCCATGTCACGGAAGTACTCGGCGATGGTGATGCCGGTGTAGATGGAGGCCTCACGGGCGGCCACGGGCATATCGGAGGTGTTGGCAATCAGCACGGTGCGCTTCATCAGGGACTCGCCGGTGCGGGGGTCCACCAGTTCGGGGAACTCACGCAGAACGTCGGTCATCTCGTTGCCGCGCTCGCCGCAGCCGATGTAGACCACCAGGTCCACGTCAGACCACTTAGCAAGTGCGTGCTGCATCACGGTCTTACCGGAGCCGAAGGGTCCGGGGATGGCAGCGGTGCCGCCCTTCGCCACAGGGAAAAACGTATCCACGATACGCTGACCGGACTGAAGGGGGACCGTGGGGGGATATTTGTGCTTGTAGGGGCGGCCCACACGGACGGGCCACTTCTGCATCATGGGCAGCTCCACCTGGGAGCCGTCCTCCTGCTCCAGCACGGCCACGGTGTCGGTGACGGTGAAGGAACCGGACTGGATGGACACGATCGTTCCCTTCATCTTGGGCGGAATCATAATTTTATGAAGGATGGAGCTGGTCTCCTGAACGGTGCCGATCACATCGCCGCCGATGACCTGGTCCCCCACAGCAGCAGTGGCGGTGAAATCCCACTTCTTCTCCCGGTCCAGGGCGGGCACCTCCACGCCACGGGGCAGGTTGTTGCCGTGCACCTTCTCCATAATGACCTCCAGCGGACGCTGGATGCCGTCGTAAATGTTCTCGATCAGACCGGGGCCGAGCTCCACGCTCAAGGGGGACCCGGTGGTCACTACCTCAGCGCCGGGGCCAAGGCCGGAAGTCTCCTCATAGACCTGGATGGAGGCGGCGTCGCCCGTCATGGTGAGGATCTCGCCGATCAGGCGCTGCTCACCCACGCGGACCACGTCGGCCATGTTGGCCTGCTCCATACCGGTGGCAACCACCAGGGGTCCGGAGACTTTGACGATCTTTCCCATAGGCTTAAACCTTCTTTCCCTGCACACACCGGGCGGTGATTTCCCCCGGTGTGAAAGAAATTTATTGTGTTCTTAGAGGATATCCGCACCCACGGCCCGCTCCACTGCGCTTTTCACATTGGCCATGCCAATGCCCAGAGAGCCCTCCTTGCCGGGGATCAGGATAATGGCCGGGGTCAGGGCATCCTTGTACCGGGCGATCTCACCCGGCAGCTGGGCGGCCAGCTGTTCGGTCATATAGATGATGGCGTAATCCTCTTTTGCCATGCGGTGGAGCGCCGTGCGGCCCTCCTCAGCGGTGGCGACGGGACAGACCTCCAGGCCCAGAGCCTTGAAGCCCAGGACGCTGTCCTGGTCGCCCATCACGGCGATCTTATACATCTTCCGCCGCCTCCTTACACATAGGTCTTGCGGAGCCGCTGGCGGATGGTATCTCCGTCCAGCCCCGCCGCCCGGCCCGCGAAAATGGCCCGGATGGCGGTGAACTCCTGTTCTTTGGCGTACAGGTAGCCGATGACCGTCTCCTCCCCAAAGGGGATGCGGCGGGCGGCTGCCAGATAATCGGTGAGCGCATCATCACAGGCCTTCTCAAAGCCGGTGAGCGCCCCACTGCCGGGTTCGGCCAGCTTGCTGCCCAACTGGGCGGCCTGGGCCAGCGGTCCGGCCTGGAAAAGCTCGCTCAGGCTCTCCCCTCTGGCGGCGGCCAGCGCCTGCTCGGAGACGGAGCCGCCGGGCAGAAGCACCTGCCGCAGGAAGTCGCCCTCCTTGCCCATTCGGCTTACCCGGACAATGGCACGCAGATTTGCGATATCCACCGACAGCTTCACATAGCCCCGGAGGAAATCGCTGTCCAGCTCATTGGCCAGCTGGGTCATCTCGGCAAAGCAGGCCTTATCCAGCACCAGGTCGGCCTTCTGGGGATCTTTCTCCTCAGCCAGCACCTCCTGGGCCTGGGCCACAGCCTTCCGGAAGGGGGCCGTGCAGTCCCGCAGGTCGCCCCGCCGGAAGCCCTCCAGCAGCTTTTCCGGACTCCATCGTCCACCGGGCAGCAGCAGCCGCTCAGGGTCCACGCCCATGGCCTTGCCCTTCACCAGCGTCTTGGCGTTGTGATAATCATATTTTAGCTGGAATACCTGGATCAGCCGCTGATCCGGGACGGAAGAACTGAGGTCCTTGAACACATCGGCTCTGGCCTGGGCCAGCGTCTCGTCCAGACTGCCCCCCTCGGGGTAGCCGCACTCGGTCAGGACCTTCATGGCCTCCTCTGCGTCTCTGGCTTCGATCATCCGATCCATACGCTCCGTAGTCAGAAGCCGATTTTCCATCGCCCGGATGCGGGCAGAAATCACCAGATAATCCGTATCTTTTCGGTGGGACAAAGTATCCCTCCTCACTTTGCAATCGTTAGAGTTTGGCGTCAATCCTCAAAGAGGACATCTGCCACCTGTTTTTCCAGCTTCTCACGCTGGAGACGGACCAGGGTCTCGAAGGCACAGTTCATTTCCACTGCGCCATCCATCATAATGAAGCCGCCCTTGATGTCCCGCGTCTCCTGGCTCAGGGTCAGAAGGCCGGTGCCGGTGATCTGGGCAGCGGCACTGTTGACCACCTTGCCCAAAAACGCGCCCACCTTGCTGTCCGCGATGGCGTCAGGCAGGTCGGGCGTCACCCGGCTTACCATGGCCTCGTTGGCGGCGATGACCACCTGCTTGCCAACGCGGGCCCGGTCCTTAACGGAGAAGGCCAGCTGTTCCTTGCCGGTAGAGGACGCCTCCAGCGCCAGGGCGGTCAGCAGAGCAACGTACTCCTCTTCCGGGAGGGAGCACAGCTTTTCCAGTGCCAGATCGAACGCCTCGCCCAGCACCTCCTGCTTGGCCCCCAGCAGGATCTTCCGCCGCTCCATACCGGCGGCGGACGTAAGCCGCTCCCGGCGTTCGTCGGCGGCCTTGCGGCCCTTAGCGCTCAGCTCGGCCGTGATCTTCTCCGCCTGAGCCTGTGCGTCGGCCAGGATCTCCTGGGCCTTGGCCTCGGCGTCCGCCAAAACGCGGGCGGCCTCAGCATCGGCGTCCTGGGTGATCTTCGCCGTGATTTTTTCAATTCCGTTCATCGCAGTAATCCCCTTCCTATGGGATCAGAGCCACAGCAGCATCAGCATCGAGGCCAGCAGAGACAAAATGGCATAGAACTCCACGATACCGCACAGGATCAGGCCCTTGGACCAGTCGTCGGGCTTCTTGGCCAGGATGTTGATGGAGCCGGCCGCCACACGGCCCTGGGCGATGGCGGACAGCAGGCCGCCGATTGCCATGGGCATGCAGGCCACAAAGTACTGCAGGCCCTGGGCCACCGTCAGCTCCACGTTTCCGGACAGCATACCCATCTGGAACAGGGCAAAGAACCAAACCACCAGACCATAGAGGCCCTGGGTACCGGGCAGCAGCTGCAAAACCATGACCTTACCGGACTTGGAGGGGTCCTCACTCAAAAGGCCGGTACCGGCCTCACCGGCGATACCGGTGCCCTTCGCAGAACCAACACAGCTCAGTCCGACTGCCAGGCCGGCGCCCAGCAGAGCCAGGGCCAGACCGCCAAAAGATTCCAGGATGTTCATATTATTGTCTCCTTTACTTGTTGATGATATCGACGTATTTCGTCGTCATGCACAGAGGATGAAACGGCTTGCCGCCGTCCTGATAGAATCGTCCAAAGTACTCCAGGCACTGCAGACGCATATCGTGGACGAAGCAGCCCAGCAGGTTCAGGGCAAAATTCAGGGCGTTTCCAATCATGGAGATGAGGATGAACAGCACCACATTGCCCGTAATCGCACCCAGGGTGTTGAACACCATGGCTACAACGGAACCGGCCAGCATCAGAGCCATCAGACGGGAGTAGGACAGGATGTCGCTGAAATACCCGGTGATGTTGTTATAAAGGGAGCCTCCGATGCCCATGAGCTTGCCCATAATGCCCTTCTTGCCATAGCCCTGGGTGAGCACCAGGATAATGCCTGCCGCAATCAGGCCGTACTTGGCATAGCCCAGGGCGGCACCGATCCCGATGCACAGGAAAATGGCGAACCAGGCGCCCTCGTTGCAGATGGCGGCCATGGTCTCCCCGTCCCGGATCTGCCGGTAGAAGCTCACCGTCATGCCGGTGAGGATCTGGATCACGCCCAGGACAAGGGAACCGATCAGGATGGTCAGTGCGTCGTCCAGAGGGGTGAACAGGTGGGGCAGCTCAGTGAGGGTGGTATTGGGGTTCACCATCGCGGCGATCTGAGGGATCATGTCTCCGAAGAAACCGCCCGTCAGGGCACCGACTAGGAAGGTGCTGGCACCGCACAGGCCCAGCAGCGGGAACATATACTTGACCGAGGGGCCCTTCGGCTTCATCCGCTTCACCACAAAGAGCGCGGTGAGCATCATCAGAAGTCCATACCCCATGTCCGCCATCATGATACCGTAAAACAGGATGAAGAAGGGTGCCATGAGGGGGTTGGGGTCCAGAGACCCGTAGGCGGGCAGAGCATACATTTCGGTGACCATGTTCATGGGTCTGGTCAGCCAGTTGTTTTTCAGCTTAACCGGGACAGAGGGGTACTCCTCCTTGGAGGGGTCGCTCACGTCCCAGGCGCAGATATAGGGACTCAGGGCCTTCTCCAGCTCGGGCCAGCGCTCGGCCGGCACCCAGCCCTCCAGCAGGAACGTAAGGCTGGTATCCAGCAGGCGGGTCTTGTTCTCCTCCCGGTGGACCTCCACAGAGGCCCGATCGGCCAGGCGGCGCAGGTCACCCCGGAGCGCGCCCATGCCGGACAGCTTCTCTTCCAGCGTCTTTTGCTCCCCATCCAGCTCCTTCAGCTCCCGGTCCAGCCGGGCGGTGTTGTCCGCTGCGGTGCCCGTCCACTCCCGGAGGTTGGCCCGGGACCAGCCCTGATCCTTCAGTGCCTCCAGCACGGCCTCAGCCTGGCTTGCGTGGCAGACCAGCAGACAGTAGTGGAAATCCCGGCTCTGGGAGACGCATGTGAGCTGGCTCAGCTCTCCCACTGCGCTCACCGCTCCCGCGGCCTTCTCAAAGTCCGCGCTGCCGGGCAGGGTGCCCAGCTGGATGGTGACGGTGGGTGTGGACGGAGTGTCCAGAGGCAGGTCCAACTCCAGCCAAGGGGCCAGCGCCTCCTTTTGGGTCTGGTATTTCAGCCGTTCGCTTTGAATGGCCTGGAGCCGTTTTTCGCCCTCGTTGATCTCCTTGGCTCCCTGCCGTGCGTTTCTTGCACGCGCCTCATCGAAGAACTCGGCCTCGCTCACTTCGGGGCGGGGCTTCATCAGTCCGCCCTTCTCGGGGGCAAATTTCTTCAAAACCGTCAGCGCGTGCTCCGCGCCCGCCTGCTCCTCTTTCAAGGGGGACAGGGCGGTGCTGACCGACCGGGTCAGCTTGGACAGCACAGGGTCCTCAGGGTCCACGTCGGGCGCATCGATCTCCACACAGCCCATGCGCTGGAGCAGCTGAAAAAGCTCCTCCCGGTCGTCGTTCATGGCGACCAGGCGCAAATGCTTCATTTTGACGATGGCCATCAGCGATTCACAACCTTTTCTAC
>JAHHSC010000043.1 GCA_020025455.1 Lawsonibacter sp.
CACGCCGGTCTTCTCGTCACCCTCCACGTTCTCCAGCAGAGCCAGGACAGCGGGAACGGCGTTCACATAAGCGGTGCCGCCGCCGGCCACGATGCCCTCTTCCACAGCGGCACGGGTGGCGTTCAGAGCATCCTCGATGCGCAGCTTCTTCTCCTTCATTTCCACCTCGGTAGCGGCGCCCACCTTGATGACAGCCACGCCGCCAGCCAGCTTGGCCAGGCGCTCCTGCAGCTTCTCACGGTCGTAATCGGAGGTCGTGACCTCGATCTGCGCGCGGATCTGGTTCACGCGGGCACGGATCTGCTCCGAGTCGCCGGCGCCGTCCACGATGATGGTGTTCTCCTTGGTGACCTTGACCTGACGGGCCTGGCCCAGCATATCCAGCTGCGCTTCCTTCAGCTCCAGGCCGACCTCAGCGGAGATCACGGTGCCGCCGGTCAGGGTGGCGATATCCTGCAGCATCTCCTTGCGGCGGTCGCCGAAGCCGGGGGCCTTGACGCAGACCACGTTCAGAGTGCCGCGCAGACGGTTGACGATCAGGGTGGACAGGGCGTCGCCCTCCACATCCTCGGCAATGATGACCAGCTTCTTGCCGGTCTTGACGACCTGCTCCAGCACGGGCAGCAGCTCCTGGATGTTGGAGATCTTCTTATCGGTGATCAGGATGAGGGCATCGTCCATGACGGCCTCCATCTTGTCGGTATCGGTGACCATATAGGGGGTGATATAGCCGCGGTCGAACATCATGCCCTCGACGACCTCGGAGTAAGTCTCGGCGGTCTTGGACTCCTCCACGGTGATAACACCGTCGTTGGAGACCTTCTCCATGGCCTCTGCGATCAGCTGGCCGATCTTCTCGTCGCCGGAAGAGACGGCGCCGACACGGGCGATGTCAGCCGTGCCCTTGACCTTCTGGCTGTTGCCCTTGATGGCGTTAATGGCAGTCTCGGTAGCCTTGGCGATGCCCTTCTTCATAACCATGGGGTTGGCACCGGCGGCCAGGTTCTTCAGACCCTCGCGGATGATGGCCTGAGCCAGCAGGGTGGCGGTGGTGGTGCCGTCGCCGGCCACATCGTTGGTCTTGGTGGAGACTTCCTTCACCAGCTGGGCGCCCATATTCTCAAAGGGGTCCTCCAGCTCGATCTCCTTGGCGATGGTAACACCGTCGTTGGTGATGAGGGGCGCGCCGAACTTCTTGTCCAGCACCACGTTGCGGCCCTTGGGGCCCATCGTAATCTTCACGGTGTCGGCCAGCTGGTTGACGCCCTTCTCCAGAGCCTTGCGGGCCTCTTCGCCGTAGCAAATAATTTTAGCCATAAAGCATAACCTCCAATAATCAAGTCACCGTGCGGTACGCACTGTTTTTATAGACAGAAACAATCTTTACTCCACAACAGCCAGGATGTCGCTCTGACGGACGATGGTAACTTCCTCGCCGTCCAGCTTGACCTCGGTGCCGGAGTACTTGCTGGTGATGACCTTGTCACCGACCTTGACGGTCATAACGACTTCCTTGCCGTCCACCATGCCGCCGGGGCCAACAGCCAGGACTTCTGCCACTTCGGGCTTCTCCTTGGCAGCACCAGTGAGGATGATACCGCCCTTGGTGGTCTCCTCGGCCTCTACCATCTTGATAATCACACGGTCAGCCAAAGGTTTCAGTTTCATAACGGGTTCCTCCTTGAAAGATATATATATTTTTGAATTAACACTGCTTGGTGTTTAGCACTCATTTCTTTCGAGTGCCAACCACAACTATGATGATAACCGTTTTGTTCAAAAAAATCAACCCCAAAATCAAATAATTTCGGGGTTGATTTCTGCTATTTACCTTTTGTTCACAATTACACGGACAGAGTGCCAACTTTTTCGGCACACGGGGATTGGTAGCTGGCTCCGACCGGATAAAAAAAGTTGATTTTTTTCTCACTGAGACGGACGGTGAAGCAGGTGTCGCGCATAACCTCTCCGTCCACCACGGTGATGATTTCCCGGTCGGATGAGTAGGTGACCTGCTGTCCATGGTGGGACAGAATCAGATTGGGATACTTTTTGTAGTTTCCCCTGGCGTACTGACCCACCAGGCGCACAAAGGTGAAGGTGCTCACCTTTGGGACCAGCAGCATATCCAGCACCCCATCGTCCGGCATGGCCTCTGGCACGGGCATGAAGCCGCCGCCATAGCAGCGTCCGTTGCACACGCAGAGGATGGCCGTCTCCCCCTCCCAGTCTACCGGCCCCATATGTATCTTCATGGGGCGGGTAAGGCCCTTGAAGATGTTCTCCACCAGACTCAGGCAGTAGGCTCCGATTCCGTGGGCAAAGGGCAGATTCTTATAGCGGTGGACCCCCTCGGCCACACGGGCATCCACACCGGCACACACCACGTCAATGCCGAGCTTCCCGTTGCAGTCGATCAGGTCAAAGGCGCGCTCCTCCCCCACTGCCAGAGCTTCCAGATCGTAAAAGAGGGTGCGGTACTCCGGGCCAAACACCTTTAGAAAGTCGTTGCCTGTGCCCTTGGGCACGCAGGTTATGGCGGCGTTTTCGTAGCCAGCGGCCCCGTTGACCACTTCATTGAGCGTACCGTCCCCGCCGCAGGCGTAGATCCGAACCGGACCGCCCTGGCGGGCGGCCGCGCGGGACAGTCGCTCCGCGTCTCCCTCTCCTTTGGTGTACACGATCTCGTGGGGGAAGCTGAGCCGGGAGAGCCGTTCTTCAAGCCTTGCATTGGAGCTTGCCTGCCCTGCCACGGGGTTGATGATAAACAGGTGCCGCACTTCCTCCATGTCTGCGCCTCCTCAGAGATACATGAAGAGGTCGCACTTGAGCATACCGTTATAGAGCTTTCGTTTCTTGTCGGCCTGCTTGCCGAAGGTACGCTCAAACTCGGTGTGGGAGGACAGCAGATAGAGCTTCCATCCGTCCGTAAATTTCTCCCACGCCTTGCCGAAGGCACGGTACAGCGCTTCGGCCTCGCGGCGCTCCATGATACGCTCGCCATAGGGCGGGTTGGTGACCACCCGGCCCTTGATGCCGCCGAAATGGAATCGGGTCGCGTCGGCCACCTCAAAGGAGATGATGTCGTCTACCTCGGCTAGCTCCGCGTTGTGCTTGGCCAGGGCCACGGCCTCGGGGTCGATGTCGCCGCCCCAGATCTCGTAATCGCCGTCAAATTCCTTGTCCATGGCCTCGTCGGCGGCCTCCAGCCACAGGCCCTTGTCCACGCACGTCCACTTCTGGGCCGAGAAGGTCCGGTTCAGACCGGGGGCGCGGTTTCGGGCGATGAGGGCGGCCTCGATGGGGATGGTGCCGCTGCCGCAGAAGGGGTCACAGATGGGGTCGCGGCCCCTGTACCGGGACAGCATGACCATGGCGGCGGCCAGGGTCTCGCGGAGCGGGGCGTCCACGCCATGGGCACGGTAGCCGCGCTTGTGAAGCCCGGCTCCGCTGGTGTCCAGCATGAGGGTCGCGGTGTCCTTCATAATGGAAAACTGGATCTGGTAGAGGGCGCCGGTCTCCGGCAGGGTCGCAAGGCCGTACTTCTGGCCCAGACGGGCGGCCACCGCTTTCTTCACGATGGACTGGCAGGCGGGGATGGAGTGGAGGGCGGAGTTCAGGGCGTGGCCCTTCACAGGGAACTGGCCGTCCTTGGGAATAAACTGCTCCCAGGGCAGGGCCTTTGTCCCCTCAAAGAGGGCATCAAAGTCGCCGGCGGGGAAGGTCCCCAGCACCAGCAGCACCCGCTCCCCGGTACGCAGGTTCAGATTGAGCCTGGGCAGGTCGGCCATGGAGCCGCCGCAGAGCACACGGCCATTTTCAGCCCGCACGTCAGGTATATTGAGCCGCCGCATCTCGTCGGCGCACAGGCCCTCCAGGCCGAACAGGGTGGGGACCGCAAAGGTCAGTTGTTCCATTGATAACACCTCTCATAGTCATTTTCTCAGTGGGTAACGTCTGTTTTATTCAGCAAAATTCCCTCAGTCGGGGCGTCTCTGCCGTCCGCCAGCCGCTGAGGGAATGGGTTTGCCTTACAGGGACATGGCCGGATAGAGGGACACGGAGCTCACCGGGTCCAGACCGGCCTGTTTGGCGCGGCTTTCATACTCCGCCACATCGCTGGTGGTGTACACGTCCAGTCGTCCGCCGTTCTCTGCCTGCCGGAGCAGATCCCGCTCCGCCAGACACGCGCGCAGCTTCAGGGCCATCTGTTCTGCCGGGTCGATGAGAGGCAGACTGGGATAGAGCCTGCGGATGTTCTCTTCCACCAGGGAGTAGTGCGTGCACCCCAGTACGCAGGCATGGATTCCCTCCCGGCCCACCAGACCGTCCAGCTCCTCCCGCAGGTTGGCATCCACGTGGGACATCCCGTCGGGATCGCACAGGTGACGCTCCACCAATTGGGCCAGATCAGGGCAGCCATGACCACACACCGTCAGCTCCGGGTCCAAAGCGGCGATATGCTCGGGGTAGCAGTTGGTGCTGTGGGTAAAAACCGTGGAGATAACACCGATTTTTTTGATTCCCAGCCGATGGGCAGTCTCCACGGCCGCGTCAGCTCCCGCCTGGACTGCATTGAACACCGGGCAGCTCACCACGTCCTCACAGAGGTCCGATACACAGGAGATGGTATTGCAGGCCACCAGCAGGGCCTTTACCCCCCGTTCCTCCATGAATTGGAACATATAGCGGGACATGGCCACGATCTCGTCGGCCGAGTGGTTGCCATAGGGCACATTGGCACCGTCCCCAAAATATAAAAGGTCCTCACCGGGCAGCAGCCGCTGCACCTGGCGGGCAACACTAAAGCCGCCAATGCCGGAGTCAAGCACTCCGATGGGACTATTTCTGTCAAACACTCTTTTCCCTCCGTTGGTCACAGGCAATTCATTCTTGATATATTGGACATATTACCACAAACGAACCGCCGGGTAAAGTATAAATGGTTCTGGGCAGGGGGCGAGACTGCCGGAATTACGGCGAAATCGCCGGGTTTTCTTGTGCAGGTCCTCAGAGCAGGCGGGTCAGCTGGCCGGTCATGGTGTCCAGCTGATACCGGCCCGTGTCGGTGTCCACCCGCCACACGGGGATCAGGATGGCCGGTCCGGACAGCTCAGCGCTGCTCACATAGCCCAGGTGGATGGCGTCCACACGGCTGCACACATCCCCCATCCCGGTGAGGCCGTTATAAAAATCGAAGATGGCCGTGGCCACGGACAGAGGCTCCCAGCCCTCGCTGACGGCGGGGGTGCCCACCAGCCTCCGCCCTGCTGTCATGGCGGTCAGCTCCCCCTCCTCGCAGACCAGAACCACCTGATGGTTGAAGATGGGGACCCCCTGCCAGTTCTGGCAGAAGGTGAGCTTCTCCCCCTCTGTCTTGACCAGAGCGCCGTCAAATCCAAGCCGCTTCAGGATCTTCCTGCACGCCTGCTCCCGGTCCTCGCCAAGGGGCAGAAAGCCGGCGCGGAACTGGGCATAGAAGGAGCCGTCACTTTGAATCTGGACCCAGCCGTTTTCATTGAAATAGCGGCAGGACCCGCCGTTGCCATTCTCCTGCTGCACCGCTCCGTCCAGCAGGCTGGCGGCTGCGGCTTGCTCCTGTTCCAGATCCCGCTCCACCCGATGCGGCAGCAGCTCCATGTACTCCGGGATCTGGTCGTGGGGGCTTTCCACGCCGTGGCTGTCCAAAAAGGCAATGGCCTGTTCCCTGGCCTGCTGCAGCTGCCGGGTCTGCTTCCACTCCCTGCTCCACACAAAGGAGAGCAGAGCCAGATTGGTGGCGGCCAGCAGGATAAGGATGATATTTTTCAGTTTGGACCACTCCATCGCCGCTCACTTCCTTTCGCTGCTTCGGCCATCTGCGGCCCAGCCTGCATTCACCTTGTCGCCTCCGCTGTCCGTGTAGACCAGCAGCAGCTCCTGCCCTTCCAGACCCATGGCCTCCTGGGCGGCGGCGGCCTGTCTGGGCGGCAGGACAAGACTTGTGTTTCCACTGGGGGTGTAGCTGCGCAGGCACAGTTCAAACTGCACCACATGATCCCCCCGGAACAGGAAGCTGGCCGCAGGGCCTTCTTTCAGTCGGACCGGGATGCCGTTGAGGCTATACCCAAAGGTGACAAGCGTACCGTCCTTCCGCTCCTCGACCCGGTTTAGATACAGTCTGGCCTGCTCCGTTCGCCCACGCATGACTGCGTTGGTGATGCGGCGGGCCGTATCCACGTACCGGGCCAGGGGGTGTTCCAGATCTCCGGGGGACTGGATGGGGAAATGGTCGCTTCCCTCCCCGTCCGCCTCGTAGCGGAGCGTGCCCCAGTCGGAGAGGCGGAGCATATTGTTTCCATTTCGTGCCACCTGTTCCCCGCCGGAGGCGTAGAAGCTGCTGGTAGATACGGAGAAGCCCAGCTCCCCCATCAGCTCCTCCAGTGCCTCCCGGCCCCCGCCGACCGGGTTGGAGGCCAGGTACTCCGGCGGCGTGGGGGCCGTGGGATGGAGCAGGGTATCCGGGTCCATTCCACCGCTCCATGCCGATTCAAAGGCATAAACGGTCTCGTCCCCCGTCAGAGCGGCCAGCAGCTCCTCCAGGTGGTCTGGGTTTCCCACAGCCACCTGCTGTGCCAAGTATGTCCCCTCTGTTTCGTCCCGATAGCACAGCTCCATTCCGTTGATGGCTTTATACAGCACCAGACGGCGCACCACGGGCAGGTCCTCCCGATGCTGGTCGGTCAGCACCTCCATGGGGATCTGTCCCTGAAAGTCAAAATACAGGCCCGGCCGTTTGGTCAGCGCCTCCTCCCAGTGCCGGCGGCTGGTCTTTTCCGCCTTTCCGGGACTTGACAGGGCCTCCGTCAGCAGACTGGATGCCTGCTGGAACACCGCCTCGCTGTTCTCCTCGCCCCAGTAGAGCAGACAGCGGCCGCTCCCGGTCCCGCCCACGCCGTTGGCCACCAGGCGCAGAGGGCGCACCTGCTCCATGTGCTCTAGCTGCTGGACCTCGCTGGGGCGGAAGGGGTCTGTCCCCTCTGTCCCCGGCATGACCGTGCGGATTCGGTCTGCCAGCCACAGCGCCGAGCAGGCCAGCAGGACAATGAGTACGTCCTTGCCCAGCTCCGTCAGCGTCTTTTTTTTGCTCTTATCCATTGGCAGGGCCCTCTATCTTCAGCTCCAGCCGGACGGCCAGTCCGGGGCCTTCTTTCTCCTGAAGGACCAACACACCCTGGTGCCGATCCACGATCTCCCGGGCAATGGACAGCCCCAGGCCGGTGCCGCCGGACTGACGGGACCGGGCCTTGTCCACCCGGTAGAACCGCTCGAAAATGCGGCCTCTGTCCTGATTGGGGATGCCGATGCCGTCATCGTCCACCACCATCCAGACGCGATCCTCGCAGCGGCCTGCGGAAATGGTGATGTGGCCCCCATCCGGGGTATATTTGATTGCGTTGGAGGCAATGTTCATCATCACCTGAAGGATGCGCTCCCGGTCGGCCACAAGATCAGGCAGGTCGGGCTCCAGCTCCAGCTTTAGGGTGTGGTTGTGGCGCTTGGCTTCCATATAGACCGCGTGATAGAGGTCCTCCACCGCCGTCTTGAAGGAGAAGCGGCTCATCTTCAGGTCGTCCCGTCCGGAGTCGAACCGGGACAGGGTCAGCAGATCCTGCACGATATGGGTCATGCGGTCGCTCTCGTTGAGGATGACGCCCAGGAACTTCTTTTCCGTATCGGCAGGGATACGGCCCGCATTCTCGCTGAGGGTCTCGGCGTAGGAGCGGATATTGGTCAGGGGGGTGCGCAGCTCATGGGACACATTGGCCACAAATTCCCGGCGCATTTCCTCGTTTTTGCGCTGCTGGGTCACATCATGGATGACCACCAGCACGCCGCCAACCGCCTGGCCCCGGTCGAAGGGGGCCATCAGCAGCTGGAGGTAGCTCTCCCCAACCTGTAGCTCGCCCTCCAGGTGGTCAGGGGCCTCCATAACCTGCGCCAGCTCCGGCTGGCCTTCAAAGAGGTCGCCGTAGGTGGTCTCCGCGCCGATGTGGGCCGCCAGCATCCGGGCCGCGGCGGGGTTGGAGTGAATGACCAGCCCCTCCCGGGAGAAGGCCACCACACCGTCTGTCATGTGGAGAAACAGGGTATCCAGCTTGTTGCGCTCATTTTCCACCTGGCGGATGGTATCTTGAAGCTGGCCCGCCATGTCGTTGAAGGTGTCGGTCAGAACACCGATCTCGTCCCTTGAGGATACCTCGATTTTGTTGGAGAAGTCCCCTCGGGCCACCCGCATGGCACCTTCGGTCAGGCGGCGGATGGGCGTGGCGATGGTGCGGGACAGCAGGAAGGACAGCAAAACGGATATGACCAGGCCAAAGACCAGCGCCTCCATGATAAGGACAAACATCTGGTTGGTGAGGTGGTTGGAGGCCGCCTTGTTATCCAGAATATAGATGACAAAGCGGTTGTCTCCCCGCTGAATGGGGATGGCCACATCCATGTAGTTCTCCGCCACGCTGCTCTCGTCCCCCACCTGCATGGTTTTCATGCCCTCGGTGAGGGCGAAGGTCAGGTTGCGGGTATATTCCAGCGGTGCTGTGTCCCCCTCCGGCCGGATCAGGCAGGTGCCGCTGCTGTCCAGAATGTACAGCTTGCGGTTGCGGCCGTCCACGCCCAGCTTACCGGCGTAGGCGTCCAGCACCTGGGCCATCCGCTGCGCGCTCTCGCTGCTGCTCTCCTCGGTCACGGCAGTCAGATCCTCATATAAGCTCCGGGACTGGAATACCTCCGCAATTTGGGTGTAGAAGTCCTCCAGATAAAAGACGGTGACGGAGTTGACCAGGAAGGCGCCCACCACCATCATCAGCGACATGATGAGCAAAACCAGGATCATGACCAGTTTCATATGTAAGCTTCGCAGCATGGGGGTGCCTCCTCTGGTGGTGCGGCCGGTCCGCGCCGATATTCTGGTGCGGCTCAGCCGCCGAAATAGTATCCCATTCCCCGCTTGGTCACCACAAAGGTGGGGGCGGCTGGGTCGTCCTCAATTTTCTCCCGCAGACGGCGGACGGCCACATCCACGGCCCGCACGTCGCCCACATAGCCCTCGTAGTTCCAAACGTGCTCCATAAGGGCCTCCCGGGTGAATACCTTGCCCGGCTCAGAGGCCAGATAGCAGATCAAATCGAACTCCCGCTGGGTCAGATCCAGGGGCACGCCGTCTTTGGTCACGGCAGCCTTCTCCCGGTCGATGGTCACCCGGCCCAGCTTCTGCACGTCGCTGCTCTCCCGCTGGGGTGCGGCAGGTGTGGGGGCCATGGACACCCGGCGGATGTTGGCCTTCACACGGGCCATCAGCTCCCGGACCGAGAACGGCTTTGTGATATAGTCATCTGCGCCCAGCTCCAGACCCAGCACCTTGTCCGACTCCTCCTCACGGGCGGTGAGCATCAAAATCGGGACCGAGGACCCCGCCTGGCGGATCTTCCGGCACACGTCAAACCCGTCCATGCCCGGCAGCATCAGATCCAGCAGGATCAGATCCGGGTCCTGCTCCAGCGCCAGCTGGAGCCCGGTCGGGCCGTCGTAGGCCTCCAACGTATTATACCCCTCCATGCTCAAGTTAAAAGATAGAATATCCACAATATTCTGCTCATCTTCTACGATCAGCACCGTTTTTCCCACAGAGGAAACCTCCTTTGGTTTATGGTTCAAAGACCCAGCAGGATCTTAACTTTCAGCGTGGTGGTCACCGTCTTGGCATCGGTGATCTCCCCGGACATACACTTCTCCGCCAGCTGGGCGAAGGGCATGGGGATGACGTTCAGGAACTCGTCCTCGTCCAGGTGCTGCTGGTTCCGGTGCAGACCGCGGGCCAGGTACATATGAAGTGCCTCGTCACAAAAGCCGGGAGAGGCCAGGGTGTAGCCCAGATAGGTGAACGAATCGGCCTCCAGCCCGGTCTCCTCGCTCAGCTCACGGGCGGCGGCCAGCCCATGGTCCTCGCCGTCCTCCAGCTTACCGGCAGGCAGCTCCAGCAGGATCTTGTCGATGGGATAGCGGTACTGCTGGACCAGATAGACCGTCTCATCCTCATCCAGCGCCAGAATCGCCACCCCGCCGGGATGATAGCACACCTCACGGCGGGCCAGCTTGCCGTCGGGCAGACGGGCCTCGTCCAGGGTGACTCGGATGATCTTCCCCTCGAAAATCGGTTTGCTGCTCACGTGTTCTTCCCGCAGTTCCACGATGAACGTCCTCCTTATCGGGGCATTTCCTTAAAATCCCCCATAATAATAATTTAGAATATTATACCACAAGCCACTGGGAGGGTAAAGAGAAGATCCGGGCTTCCCGG
>JAHHSC010000044.1 GCA_020025455.1 Lawsonibacter sp.
ATGACCAGCAGCCCCACCCAGGTCATGGACAGGGTGACCACCACGGCGATGGCCACCGTGAACACCGTCTCCTGCCAGAACACTCGGATGCCTCGGCTGTCAGCCAGGGCGGGGTGAACGGCCGAGATCATCAGCTTATTAAAGGACAAAACCCACAGGGCGGCCACAGCCGCTAAAATCAGGGCCAGCAGGCCGATCTTGGCCGGTTCCACCGACAGGATGTCACCAATGAGCAGGCTGTTGAACTTGGTGAAGGACCGGCCGTTCATGGTGGACAGAAAAATACCAAGGGCCACCGCCGTGGAGGAAAACACACCGATGACCGTGTCGCTGGCCAGGGCGGTGCGGCGGCGGACCACATTGAAGAGCAGGGCGAAGCAGATGGCAAACACCACCGCCGCCCAGGAAGGTTCATGGAAGCCGCAGATGGCACCGATGGCCATACCGGTGAAGGCAGAGTGGCCAAGCGCATCGGAGAAAAAGGACATCCGGCTGTGTACCACCATGGTGGACAGGATTCCAAACAGCGGGGAGATGACCAGCACCGCCAGCAGGGCGTTTTTCATAAAGTACATCCCGCCGGGCTGGGCCCAGTCGAAGGGCAGGACCGAGACGATCTGATACCAGAGCTCCATCAGCCGTTGCCTCCTTTCCCCATCCGCAGATGGAAGGTCTCGTAAAATTCCGGTGAGGCCAGCACCTCGCCGGGAGTGCCGATCTTCAGCACCTTCTTGTTGAGCAGCACAACCTTGTCCGCAAACTGGGGCAGAGAGGCAAAGTCGTGGGTGGAGAGGAAGATGGACAAATCGTATTCGGTTCTCAGCTCGTCCAGCATATCCAGAAGGCGGTGCTCCACTTCGATATCCACGCCGGACAGCGGCTCATCCAAAATGAGCACATGGGGCACAGGCTCCAGGGCCAGGGCCAGCAGCACGCGCTGGAGCTGACCGCCGGACAGAGCGCCCATGGCCTTGTCCATCAGATCCTCCCCGTGGACCCGGCGCAGACAGGCGGCGCAGAGGTCCCGGTACTTCTTTGGGATGGGCAGCCACACGGGCCAGTTGCAGGTGGCAGCGGTGAAAAAGTCCAGCACCGACACCGGGTCGCCCCGGTCAAAGCTCGGGGACTGGGGCACATAGCCCACCAGGGGGCGGGTGCCGCCGGTGGTGAGGCCGTCCGCCAGCCGGATGGCGGGGCCACCCGCCGGGGCGAAGGTGATATTGCCGTGATAGGGCATCTGGCCCAAGATGCTGCGGAACAGGGAGGATTTACCCGCGCCGTTGGGCCCGATCAACGCCACGATCTCGCCGCAGTGCAGGTGAAAGGACACATCCTCCAGAATGGAGTCCCCCTCCAGCTTGACGGACAGGCCGTCCACCTTCAGGCAGCAGGAGTCGGCACAGCCGCCGCACTCCCGTCCATGTTTCAGATTTCTCACTTGAGGTGTTCCTCCTTTTAACCCTTGGCGGCCGTGAACCCGTTGACCACGGTGGTCAGATTGGCACTCAGGCCGTCCAAATAGTCCTGCACGGACTCGCCGCTGCCGCCCATAAGCATATCCAGCTCCATAACCGCGCAGCCCGTCTCCCGGGCGATGGCCTGGGCGGTGGCGTCGGAGCCGTTCTTTTCGGTGAAGATGACGGGGATGTGGTACTCCTTCACCAGGGCGGCCATGTCGTTGATCTCCTTGGCGCTGGCTTCGCTGCCCGACTCCTCCTCCACAGCCGCCAGCAGCGGCAGGTCAAAGGCATCGGCAAAGTACTGGAACCCGTCGTGGAAGGTGATCAGCCCCCCCACGTTCATGCCGGAAAGCGGGGCAAGGGCAGCCTCCATCTGGTCCTGGCAGGCGTCAATGGCCTGCTCTACCGTCTCCAGGTTGGCAGCATACTTGTCCCGGTTTTCAGGGTCAGCGGAGGATAGGGCCTCAGCCAGATTCCCGGCCATAATGGACAGGTTGTCCGGATTCATCCAGATATGGGGATCGAAGTGGCCCTGGTCGTGGTCATCCCCCTCCTCGTGGTGGTGTGCCAGGCTCTCCAGCAGCTCCACACCGGCGGAGGTGTCCACCACGGGGGACTTGGCGGCGGCCAGGGCATCGGACATAAAGCTCTCCAGCTCCACGCCGTTGATGGCGATGAGATCGGCCCCCTCAATCAGTTTCATATCACGCACGGACAGGGTGTAATCGTGGAGACAGCTGATATTGCCGGTAGCCAGCCGCTCCACGGCCACGCCGTCCACCCCCTCCGTCAGGGACTTGGCCACCGTGTAGAGGGGGTAGGTGGTGGTGAGAACGGTGAGCCGGGCGTCAGACTTGGGCTCCTCCTTCTTCCCGCAGGCGGACAGCAGCATCAAAGCCGCACATAGAATACAAAGGACGCGCTTTTTCATAGAACGGGTTCCTCCTAAATTTTGCGTCAAACCGTGACAAAATGTATTAAACTATATAATTATATACTTCTTTTTCAACTTTGTAAATCTTTTTCCAGACTCTGGACAGAAACGGGGCACTCCGCCCAACTAAGCGGAGTGCCCCTCCATTGCAACCAGATCCTACATTTTTTCGAAGTGCTCCACTTCGGTGACAAAGACGGTGGCTCCGCCCACCACAACCTCGGTCAGGTTGGTGGCGGCCGCCGCGCGGGTCGCCAGCTGGACGGGTTCCACACGCTTGGAGCAGTTGGCCTTGATGATGGCTACCGCATCGGACACCTTCTCCCCCTCGGTTCCGATCAGGAGGGTGGTGTTTCCGGAGCTGAGGAAGCCGCCGCTGGTGGCCATCTTCGTGAAGTAGAAGCCGCCCTTGGCCAGAGCCTGACAGACTTCATCGGCATCCTTGGTACTGATAATGGCGGTAATGAGTTTCATATTGGTACTCCTCTCCGCCGCATCGGCGGCAGTCTTTGTGGGGTGGTAGAGCTTCCAGCGCTGGGTCTGCCTTCCGTAGAGGCAAAAGCCCACTGTGCCGGTGATGATCTCAGAACAGGGGAAGGCCAGCCAGGTATAGTTCAATCCCAGCTTGGAGAAGCCCCAGAACAGGGGGATCAGGCAGAAAATCTGGCGGGTCAGCGACAGCAGCACACTGGGTTTTGCTTTCCCGATGGCCTGAAAAAATATCGGCATCGTCAGCGAGGCCACGGCAGGCAGGAAGCTGAGGCCGATGATCCGGAGTGCAGGCACGCCAATGGTCACCACTTCCCTGTTGCCGCCGAACACACTGAGCAGCTGGGCCGGGATCAGCTCAAAGGCCGCCACCGCAGCCAGCATAAACCCGGCAGACAGGAGCATCACATCCCACAGCACTTTTTTACAGCGGTCGTACTCCTGCTTGGCGTAGGTGTAACTCAAAAGCGGGACGATACAGGTTTGCAGACCGAACGTGGGAATAAAGAAGAAGGACTGCAATTTATAGTACAGGCCCAGCACCGTGACCGCGCTGTCGGAAAAGCCAGCCAGCACCAGGTTCAGGGCCACGATGTACACGGTGTAGAGCATCTGCATGAAGATGGAGGGATAGCCCAGATGGTAGATCCGAGCGGCATAGGCCTTCAGCGCCCGCAGCTTCGGCGGTTTTCTGGCCCCGTTGCAGGTGATCAGCGCGGCCACCGCCTGTCCCGCCACAGTGGCCGCGGCGGCGCCCGCCACCCCCATTTGAGGAACCGGGCCCAGACCAAAGATGAGGATGGGGTCCAGCACGATGTTGACTGCGGCACCCGCCACCTGGGCCAGCATGGGCCGCTTCATATTTCCGGACGCCTGGTGCACCTTACTCCATACGCCCTCTAAAAAGACACCCAGGCTGCCAATGCAGACGATATAGCCGTAGGTCAGGGCGTACTCCACCGCCTGGGGGGAGCTGGCCGACACCATGACATAGGGCTTTAAAAACAGAAGGGTGATGGGCACAAAAATCAGCCAGCTGAGAACGGCCAGCACCATGCCTGCACCCGCACAGCGGTCAGCCTTGGTGTAGCGGCCTCTGGCGTAGTCCTGGGACATCTGGGTGTTAACCCCTACGCCCGTGCCCACCGCCACGGCAACCACAATGAGCTGCACCGGGTAGATCACCGACAGCGCGGTGAGGCCGTCACTGGAAAACCGCCCCACAAAAAAGCTGTCCACAATATTATACATGGCCTGGATCAGCTGTGCCAGCATGACGGGCGGCGCAATGCGGGCCAGAATTTTCCAGATGCTCGCTTCATCAAATACGCTCCTACAGGGAAGCGGTTTTCCCACTGCACTCACCTCCGTGTGAAAATTCGTCTCGTTTCACGCTCCAGTATAGTGGTTTTTTAGGTTCTGTCAATGGGGTGAATCGGTTCCACGAAACCTTTTCTTCCACATCGGGTTTTCTCTCTTGACAAGTGAGAAGAATCTCTATATAGTATCTTCATAAACAAGAATCATTCCTGTTAATTTTTTCGAGGAGGGCTATGTTATGATGAACCGCAGAGCGTTCAGTCGCATCAACTATGGTATGTTCCTGGCCACCGCGCAGGGGGAGAACGGACCCCAGGGCTGTGTGGTAAACTCCCTGCACCAGATCACGTCCTCTATGCCGTTTAAGTTCTCTCTGACTGTGAACAAGAGCAACGAGACCTTCAAGGCCATCGAGCACAGCGGCTTTTTCGCGGCCACCGTGCTGAGTCAGGACGCCCCCAGGGAGCTGGTGGACCTGTTCGGCTACAAGTCCGGCCGTGCCATTGACAAGTTCGAGGGCAAGGCGGTTCAGACCGATCAGAACGGCAGCCCCTATCTCACCGAGGGCGCCATCGCCCGCTTCTCCTTCAAGATCGTGGACAAGCTGGATCTGGGCACCTATATGCTCTATATTGCGGATGCCGTGGATGCCGAGCTGCTGGCAGACGGCGAAGCCCTCACCGTGGACGACTTCAAGAACGCTGGCAACTCCATCCCCGCCACCGCCACCGTGGTCCGCACCATGGAGAAGAACTTCGGCTGGAAGTGCACCGTCTGCGGCTATATCGCCGAGGTGGAGGAGCTGCCCGAGGGCTACCAGTGCCCCATCTGCCGGGCCAACCGGGACAAGTTCGTAAAGCTGTAAGCCCGCCTTTGATGGCAAAAGAGGCCGCCCACCGGGCGGCCCATTTTGTTCGTTCTGTTCGGCTGGTTCCTACCCATGCAGCATCCCATATTTTCGTTTCAGGAGGCATCTATGGAGTATCACAACCTTGCCCAGGGCACGTTTCTCGCCCGCCCCAACCGCTTTATCGCCCATGTGGAGACGGCGGAGGGGGTGCAGATCTGCCACGTCAAAAATACCGGCCGGTGCCGGGAGCTGCTGGTTCCCGGCTGTACCGTCTACCTGGAGGAGAGCGACAACCCCGCACGAAAAACCCGGTTTGACCTGGTGGCGGTAAAAAAAGAGTGCCCCAAGGGGGCACTCCTCATCAATATGGACGCTCAGGCCCCGAACAAGGTCTTTGGTGCGTGGGCACAGACGAATCTGCGGCCCGATCTGACGCTGCTTCGGCCTGAGACAAAATTCGGCCATTCCCGGTTCGACTTCTACTGGGAATCCACATCCGGCCGGGGTTTTGTGGAAGTGAAGGGGGTCACGCTGGAAGAGAACGGGGTGGCCCGCTTCCCGGACGCCCCCACCGAGCGGGGCGTGAAGCACATCGAGGAGTTGATCGAGGCCAAAAAAGCCGGGTATGAGGCCGCCGTCTGCTTTATCGTCCAGATGGAGGGGATGCGCTGGGTGGAGCCCAACGACGTGACCCACCCCGCCTTCGGTGCGGCCCTGCGAAGGGCCGCCAAATCCGGCGTGGAGGTGATGGCTCTGGAGTGCGCCGTCACCCCCTCCACGCTGAACGTGGTCCGGCCCCTGCCGGTACGGCTTTAATCCTCCTGATCGCTTTTGGTCCGTGCCTTTATCTTCCGGTCGTAAACAGCATTGACCATGATGGCGGCGATCCCACAGCCAATACCGCCCACCGCAAACACCCACCAGCTGCTGCCCCAGCTGCCATCCCTGGCCGACAGGGCAATGTAGGCGGCGGTGGCTAGGAGCATAATGACCGCACAGATGACACCGATCACCGCCTCTTTGTGCTTAAATTCCGGCGTGTTCTCCAGATTATACTTGGGAATATCATACTTATCCTCCTGCATCCCGGTCCACACCAGGGTGGTCACCGCACCGGCCAGTATCCATAGAAAGCCAGCCATCAAAAACGCATCCAGTCCAAGCTGCTCCATCCAATCCCCCAGCAGCACCAGCAGCACCACATCGCCCAGAATGACCGCAACAGGGGCCGCGATAAGCCATATCTGTCGGGCCGAAAATTGATCCAGCTCTGCCTGCGTATAGAAGGGCTCGATCACCGGGTTTTTCTCGCGGAAGGTTTCCTCCTGGATGCCGAACACCACAAATAGGGTGACCGCACACAGAATGAACAGCAGGAGCACAGCGGCCCCTACGTTCTGCATATAGTCGGGCCAGCCCAGCAGGGCACGAAGGCCCTCCAGCAGGGCCAGCAGCCCCACACCGAACAGGATAAGTCCCACGCCTCCGGCCACGGCCTTGGAGAAGCGATCCATAAAGCGGTTGTAATCCGCCCGGTCCTCTGCCATGGTCCGACTCACATCGCCCCGGAGCAGCACATCCAGCGCCACATCAAAGTGATCGCACAGGGTAAGGATGGTCTGCATCTCGGGATAGGCAGTGCCGGTTTCCCACTTGCTCACGCTCTGGCGGCTGACCCCCATGACCTCTGCCAGTTCCTCCTGGCTCATACCCCTGCGCTGCCGCAGTGCTTGCAGGTTTGCTCCGAAGCCGGGGCCGCTTTTTTCATATTTCATATGCTTCTGCCTCCTTTATCTGGGCCTATCTTACCGTGGCAGAGCAGGCAACTGCCAGCGATTTTCTGTTGCTTTTGCAGAAAATGTCTGCAACTTCAGGTTGCACGCCGCTTTTCTGCCCTGTTTGCCCTGTTTTTTCTTTAAAAAAGAGCGCCGTGGGAACTTCCGCCCCCATGGCGCTCTTTGCTGTTCCGATTTACTTGCCCAGGAAGTCGCGGGCGACCTCCACGATGTGCTCGGCGCTGAGGCCGTACTTCTTCAGCAGCTCGACAGCGGGGCCGGACTCGCCAAAGACATCGTTGACGCCAATGCGGCGCACGGGGGTGGGGCACTTCTCGCTCAGCAGGCCGCAGACGGCCTCGCCCAGACCGCCGATGATGCTGTGCTCCTCGCAGGTGATGACCTTGCCACATTCACGGGCAGCCTTCAGCACCAGCTCCTCGTCCAGGGGCTTGATGGTGGCCAGGTTGACCACGCGGGCGCTGATGCCCGCCTCAGCCAGGACCTTGGCGGCCTCCAGCGCCTCGTTGACCATCAGGCCGTTGGCGAGGATGGCCACGTCGCTGCCGTCGCGCAGGACCTCGCCCTTGCCGATTTCAAAGTGGAAGCCCTCCTCCTCGTGGAACACGGGCACGGCCAGACGGCCGAAGCGCAGGTAGACGGGGCCTTCGTGCTCATAGGCGGCCTTGACGGCGGCTCTGGCCTCCACGTCGTCGGAGGGGCAGATAACGGTCATGCCGGGGATGGTACGCATCAGGGCAAAGTCCTCGCAGCACTGATGGGACGCGCCGTCCTCGCCCACGGAGATGCCGCCGTGGGTTGCGCCGATCTTCACGTTCAGGTGGGGGTAGCCGATGGAGTTGCGGATCTGCTCAAAGGCACGACCAGCGGCGAACATGGCAAAGGTAGAGGCAAAGGGCTTCAGGCCGGCAGCGGCAGCGCCGGCGGCCACGGCCATCATGTTGCTCTCTGCAATGCCGCAGTTGAAGTGGCGATTGGGGTACTCCTTCTTGAAGATACCCGTCTTGGTCGCGCCAGCCAGGTCGGCATCAAAGACCACCAGGTCGTCATGCTCGGCGGCCAGCTCCTTCAGGGCGTTGCCGTAGCTATCACGGGTCGCAATCTTCTTCACATCTGCCATTTTACATCGCCTCCACTTCTGCCAGCTGGGCACGCAGCTCAGCCAGAGCGGTCTCACACTGTTCATCGTTGGGAGCCTTGCCGTGCCAGCCCACCTGGTTCTCCATAAAGCTGACGCCCTTGCCCTTGACGGTCGTCATTACGATGGCAAAGGGTACGCCCTTGGTCTGACGGGCCTTGGCAAATGCGGCCTCCATCTGGTCAAAGTCGTGACCGTCGATCTCCACAACCTCAAAGCCAAAGGCACGCAGCTTCTCGGGGATGGGGTAGGGACTCATAACGTCGGAGACCGGACCGTCAATCTGCAGGCCGTTGTTGTCGATGATCACACACAGGTTATCCAGCTTGTAGTGGTGGGCAAACATGAACGCCTCCCAGACCTGGCCCTCCTGGATCTCACCGTCACCCAGCAGGGTGTAGACGCGGCTGCTCTTGCCCTGGTACTTGGCGGCAAGTGCCATGCCGCAGGCGGCGGAAATACCCTGGCCAAGCGAGCCGGTGGACATATCCACACCGGGGGTCTCATTCATGTTGGGATGGCCCTGCAGGCGGCTGCCCACATGGCGCAGGGTCACCAGCTCCTCCACAGGGAAGAAGCCCTTGTGCGCCAGCGCAGCGTACAGGCCGGGGGCGGTGTGGCCCTTGGACAGCACGAAGCGGTCACGGTCCTCCCACTTGGGGTTGGCGGGGTCCACGTTCATTTCCTTAAAATAGAGATAAGCAAACAGGTCAGAGGCAGACAGACTGCCGCCGGGGTGGCCGGCCTTGGCGCTGTGGGTGCCTTCAATGACGCCCATGCGGATCTTGCAGGCCGCTGCCATCAGCATTTTTTTCTCATTGGCGTTCATGGCATTTTCCTTCTTTCTTCGTTGTCCCGATGCCGCCCTCGCAGGCAGAATACCCGGGCAGGAGTCCGGTCTGGGCCGTCCTCATTTCAGTTCAGATACAGTAATTATATGTCAGGTCCTGTCAAAGCGCAAGGACATTCGGCCAAAACCCTGTTTTTTCCCACAAACACCTTTTCAATCGTGGAAAACCATTGTAACGCGCTTAAAAATCAAAAGCATCGCCCCCTTTTATGGCTCTGCCAGAGGCGAATGGCCCCTCCGCTGGCGGGCCGTCAGGTCCTTCCCGTTGCATCCAAAGCGATTCTTTGCTATAATGTCCCCGCTTCCGGTCGGTATTCCCCCACGGAGGAGGACTGCGCATGGCGCACCCTCCCGCACGTCACCCGATTTGGCTTGCCGTACCTCTCGCCCGGAAAAAGAGGGTTTCAAGGAAGTATTGTTTGCAATCTGGCCCCGCCTGCCATATAATAAGTACCATAATTTCCAATTTGGGCTGTCTGCCCCCTGCCAAAGGAGTATTGTTCTATGTCTGACGCCATTCTGCCCCAGGGTTACCACTCTCTGCTGTCCATCTACGAAACGCAGAAAGCCATCAGCCTTTTAAACCGCCTCTTTGAGGACAAGCTGGCCGGTTCGCTCCGGCTTCACCGGGTATCCGCCCCTCTGTTCGTGTCCTCCGCCTCCGGTCTGAACGACGACCTGAGCGGAAAGGAGCGCCCCGTATCCTTTGATATCAACGGCGTCTGCGGCGACGCGGTTGTGGTCCACTCTCTGGCCAAGTGGAAGCGGCTTGCGCTGAAGCGCTACCAGTTCCACATTGGCGAGGGACTCTATACCGATATGAACGCCATCCGTCGGGACGAGGATCTGGACTACCTCCACTCCGCCTATGTGGACCAGTGGGATTGGGAGAAGATCATCGCCCCGGAGGATCGAACTGTGGCGTTTTTGAAGGATACCGTCCGCACCATCGTCAGCGCTCTGGTGGACACCCAGGCCTGCCTGCGCTCGGTTTTCCCCGCCCTGTGCGCGCTGCCCCAGCTGGAGAACGCGGTGACCTTTGTCACCTCCCAGGAGCTGGAGGACCTGTACCCCGATCTGAGCAGTAAGGAGCGGGAGCACGCCTACACCAAGGAACACCCCATTACCTTTATCATCGGCATCGGCGGCAAGCTGCGCTCCGGCCAGCCCCATGATGGCCGCGCCCCCGACTATGACGACTGGACTTTGAACGGCGATCTGCTGGTTTGGGACAGTGTCAACAACCGCTCCATGGAGCTCTCCTCCATGGGCATCCGTGTGGACCCCGCCACGCTGGACCGCCAGCTGACCCTGGCCGGCTGTGACAACCGCCGGGAGCTGCCGTTCCACAAGCTGCTGCTGGACGGGAAGCTGCCCCAGACCATGGGCGGCGGTATTGGCCAGTCCCGTGTGTCCATGCTGCTGCTTGGCAAGGCCCATATCGGCGAGGTGCAGAGCTCCCTCTGGGACGA
>JAHHSC010000045.1 GCA_020025455.1 Lawsonibacter sp.
CACCCCATCTGTTAGATAGTATATCATACTGTCTAACAAATGGGGTGCAGTTCATTGTCGGAACGCTGCTTTTTGTCTGTGTGGCTCAAAGCCCTGTGCGCCACAGGGGGATCACGTTAATGACCGGCTCCTCGTATGGGTGGGCGGCCCGGATGGAGGCCAGCGTTTCCTCTACGGCATCACGGCGGATGGTGACCTCCATCTTCAGCTCTGGCTGGGTGCATACCTCGCCTACCGTGCCCAGGTAGGGGGAAGCTCCTGCCAGGGGCCGCCAGCAGCTGGTCACCGGACTGAGGCTCATGCAGCTGTCGTATTGGCCGATGTGCCCCGCGTCCACCTGACGCAGCGCCTGGACCAGAGGCTCCAGGTGGCTCTCCGGCAGAAAAATCTCCAGCTTACAGAATGAAAAATCGTCCATCTTACTCCGCGTCCCAGTCATCCAGTTTCTCCTGAAGCATATCGGCCAGATCCTCCAGGTCCTCATGCTGCTCGCCCCAGATCTCGTACTCCTCACTGGCCATGTCTTCTGGCTCTTGGAGATCCAGCAGGTCGATCTCATCGCGGACGGCCAGCAGGGCCGAGAGCAGCTCGTCCCGGGTCAGGGTGTCGAGGTCCAGCTCCTTGTCTGCACCGGGGAACATCAAAATTTCAGCCATGGTTCACGCCTCCAAATGTAAGTTACGATTATTTTACCATAAACCTGCGTACCTGGTCTACATTTGCAGCAAAAAACGGTTCCGAATACCCAAACGAGAGGTCCGGAGCGGGCAAACGCAACGGTCAGTGGGGCAGGACGGATACCGCGGCGGAGGACCGCCGCATGTCACACAAGTAAGTTCCTCAACGGCTGTCCCATGCGGAAGAAGGCGGAAAAAGCAAGCCCGGAAGAGGACAATCTTCCGGACTTGCGTATTGGGTCTCTTTACGCGCCGTGGCAGCTGGAGCAAGGCTCCACCACGGTGACGGTGTACTTCTCTAACAGGGCCACGGGCTGGTAGGAGAGCTTACTTTTCCGCAGACCGGGGTCGCCGGTGTCGTCCTCGCGGTTGATGAAGGAAACGCCCTCACCGGCAAAGTGCTGGGCATATTGGCTTACCAGCATCTGATAGCCGCCGGGAACCTCCCGGTCTGCCTTCTCGATGTGGGTGAAAAGGGTGTCCCCCAGAATTTCGCCCAGAGCGAAGCCTACGATCTCCCCGTTGGCGAAGAGCACACCGCCTAAGAGATCGTAGAGCGGGTAGTTGTCCAAAATCTCGCGGGTCTTGGCGATGTCCTCTTTGAAGGTATCGGAATCCTTGTCCACCTTGCTCACATAGCGGTCCAGAAAAGCGTGCAGGGCGGGGATGTCGCCCGGCTCAATGGGGTGGAAGGACCAGTCCTCGTAGGTTTTCAGAAATTTATTCACATGGTTGCGCTGACCGCTGAACTTTTTGCCCTTGAAGAACTTCAAATCCTCCGCGTGATAGAGGTAGTCGAAGGTGTCCCGGTCGCAGATGGCCGCGCTGTTCGGGAAAAACGCATGAAGTGCGGGCAGCTCGTCGGCGGGAACCGGATAGAAGGCGAGGGGCATCTTCCGGCGGCAGCAGTAGTCGGCAATGCGGCAGTAGTGGTCCCGGCGGTTGCCGCCAAGAGGCAGGGTGAAGGTGTCGCCCAGGCCCGGATAGGTGACCTTAAAGTAGAGCGTACCGGCATAGATGGCGTACTGCACATCGTAGATATCCCGCCAGATGAATGTGCTGCCCGGAGTGGTGTCACAGATGCGGCTTGGGTTGTCGTCGTAAAACGGCCGCAGTTTAGGCAGGTCGTTCAGGGTCAGGGGGTGAAAATCAAGCATAGTGTTGTCCTTTGCAGTCTTAGAGTGGTTGAGTCAGCTGGCCGCGATACCAGCCGGTGACTCCTTTCTTTTTACACAGTGTACCGTGTTTTGTGGCGGCGACGACCTTGAGCCGGTCTCCGGGAGAGACGGGCAGCAGGTAATCGGTGGAGTCCTCACACCACGGGCCCATGTCAGGGCTGGGAGGGTAGGTGGTCAGCGGACAAGTCCGCAGGTAGGCGTTGAGGATGTAGAGCTCCCGGCCGGTTTCCCGGTGGCGGCAGAGGGTCAGCTCCTCGCCGGGCTCCAGAATGTCCACATAGCTGCGCCCCCAGCGGATGTTCACCGAGTCAGCCGACGGCGCCTGGGGGTCCAGGGCCACCATGGTGGGCAGACCGTCGTAGGCCTGCCAGGTGAAGTCCTCCGAGTCCTCCGAGGGCAGGATCAGGGCGTTGAGCTGCCCGTCCGCCTTGAGCACACAGCCGCCGTCAATGGAGGCGATCTTCCGTTCAGGCAGCAGCAGGGGGGCCGCCGAGGGGATGTGGTCGTGGTAGAGGGTGACCGGCCAGTGGCCCACAATGACCCACTTGGGGAAGGAGTGGCCCTGATTGACGAAATCATCGTTTTTCATGCAGCCCCAGCGCTCCAGCTCCTCCATGCAGTTGAGAGAGGGGACCCCACCATGGACAAAGACCAGGTGCTCGGTCTCCAGAATGGTGGGCATGTTGCGCAGCCACGCCAGAACGTCTGGGTAGGTCCGGAGCAGATCGGCCCGGAGTCTGGGCAGATCCTCGATCTGCTCAAAGCGGCCCTCCCGGGCCAGCTGCCGCAGCAGGGATTCCGGGTGGTCGTGCAGGTAGGAATGAAAAACCGCGTCGTCCAGTGTGCTGGTTTCGAGAAAACGGAGCACCAGCCCGTCCAGATTGCCGCAGAGGGGGTAGATGGTGTGGGTGCGTTCCAGCTCCATCAGGTGCCGCAGCAGCCCCAGGCTGTCCGCGCCCTTCTCAAATAGATCCCCCACCAGCACCAGAATGTCCCTGGGGGAGAAGGAAATCTTCTCCATCAGGCCCTTAAAAAAGTTCAGATTTCCGTGGATATCGCTCACCGCGATGATCCGCCGTCCGGGTGCGAACTCCGGGCGGATGACGATGGCCTTGTCCATGGCCCGCCTCCCTTACAAAACTCAGCCCAGCTTGGCTTCCAGGGCCACCCAGCCGTTCCGCTCCCGGCGGTTGGTGATGGTAAGACCGTGGGCGGCGATGGCGGCTTCCACTTCGGCGGCGCGGGTGTCGATGATACCGGAGCACAGGAACACGCCGTCCTCTGCCAGCAGATTGGGAACCTGAGCAGACAGGGGGATGATGACATCGGCCACGATATTAGCCAGTACCAGATGGTACTTGTCCTGGGCCAGCTCGTCGGCCAGTCGCTTGTCAGAGAGCACGTCGCCGGACTGGACCAGATAGCGGTCCTTCTGAATACCGTTCAGCTCGGCGTTCTCATAGGCGACGTCCACCGCCTTGGGGTCAATGTCCACGGCCCGGGCGGAGCTGGCCCCCAGGCACAGGGCGGCGATGGACAAAATGCCGCTGCCGCAGCCCAGATCCAGCACGTTTCGGCCGGGAACGGTGTGGGCCTCCACGCCCTCCAGACACAGCTGGGTGGAGGCGTGAGCGCCGGTGCCGAAGGTCAGACCGGGGTTCAGATAGAGGGGGCAGCGGCCATCGGGGACGGGTTTGCTGCGCTCCCACTCGGGCACCACATAGAGGCGGCTGCCGATGGTGAGGGGCTGGTAGTACTTCTGCCAGCTGTAGGCCCAGTCGTTCTCCTGAAGGGAGGTGACGGTGTACTCGCAGTCCAGACCACGGGTGTACGTCTCCAGCTGGGCACGGCCGTCCGCGTCATCGGGGACATAAAACTTGATGCGGGCGATGCCGCGCATCCGGTCCATCAGCTCCTGGTCCACATAGTCCCAGTACTTCTTGTTCTGTTCCAGAAAGGTGAGAAAGTCCTGCTCATCCTCAATGACCAGACCGTCCATACCGGCGGCGGTGAGCTTTGCGCTCACCTCGTCCAGCCGGTCGTGGGTGGTATTGATGGCTACCTCCAGCCACTTCACATCGTCCATAATATGCCTCCCAAAGAGTTTCGTAAAATGAGGGGAAAATCAGCGCTCTGTGCCCACATAGAACAGGGCTATGGTGCCGGGGCCGGAGTGAGCACCGATGACGGGGCCGACCCGGTTGATCAGAACCTCCTTCACACCCATGCGCTCCCGCACCATATCGGCCACCAGCTGGGCGTCGTCGAGACAGTCACCGTGGCTGATGAATACGGTCTGAGCACCCGGCTCGATGGCGGTCTGTTCCATCTTGTCCACCAGTGCCTTCAAAGCGGCGGTACGGCCCCGTGCCTTGCCGATGTTGACCAGATGGCCCTCGTTGTCCACGTGGAGGACAGGCTTGATCTTCAGCATGGTGCCCATGGTGGCTGTGGCGGCAGAGATGCGGCCGCCGCGCTTGAGAAATTGCAGGTCGTCCACGGTGAACTGGTGGCAGAGGTTGAGCTTGTGGGCCTCCACCCAGTCAAAGACCTCCTGAATGGAGCGGCCCTTTTCCCGCTCGCGGGCGGCCAGACAGACCAGCAGTCCCTGACCCATGGAGGCGCACAGAGTATCTGCCACCAGAAGCTTGCGGTCGGGGAACTGCTCCCGCAGATCTTGGGCCGCCAGAGTAGCGGCCTGGTAGGTGGAGGACAGACCGGAGGAGAACACCAGCACCAGCACGTCCTTCCCGGCGGCCAGCAGAGGCTCCAGGGCCTCCTGGTAGTCGGAAATGTTCAGTGCAGCGGTGGAGGCGGACCCGCCCTCCCGCAGCAGGGTGTAAAACTGGTGGGGGTCCATCTCGCGGTCGTCCGGGTAGTCCCGATAGTTTTTGTCGTTGATGATGAAGCTGAGGGGGAGCACCTGAACGTCCAGACGCTGGCAGAGCTCAGCGGACAGATCGGCAGAAGAGTCAGTCAAAATTACAAAATCAGACATATAAATTCTCCTTTTGGAGTGATGATGGTCGGCAGGGAGTGTCACACTTCCTTGCGATGCTTGGTTTTTTTGTCCGCTTGGGGCGGCTGCAGAATGTCCAGAATCCGGGCGCAGGCGAGCTGATTGGCGTAGCTTCGCAGCGCCAGATCCAGGGCGGTGCGCGCCAGGGCCTCGGGGGGCGTATCGGTGTCGATCGTCTGGGCCGTTTCGGTCAATGCGCGGTCCAGGGCGGCACAGAAATAGGTATATAGGTCCTCCGGGTCCTGCGCCGCCTCATGACCGGCAGACAGCAGCACGCCCACATCGCGGACAGACAGCACTTTTTTCAGCGCACAGACGGCGGTGAGGGCACCCAGGTGTACGGGGCCGTAGCGTTTCCCCTCGGCACGGGGAACCAGACCGTCTTTAATATAGTTATTGACCATAGCAGAGGTGAGACTCTCGCTGTCGTCAAATCGGATCAGCTGGCGAGGCATATAAGAGATAATCTGGTCCATATAAAGTGCCAGATCGGGCAGTTCGTCCCAGGCTGCGGGCCGTTCCTGCTCCATGCGACGTTTTAAATCCTGAAGTTCTTCCATGCAGACCCTCCTTATGAACGCATGAATATGGATATTCATAGTTCATCATATCATGGAAGTCGAAAAATTGCAAAGGAATTCAGCGGCGGTTCTGGAGCGCCTCCATGCGGCGGCGCAGCCGTTCCAGGGCCTTCTTGTGGTCCGTCGAGCGCATTTTGGGGAAGGCGCGCAGCAGACGGCGCTGGCCAAAACCACGCACGTCCAGCAGGGCCTGCATGTCCTTTTGGAAGGCCTCCAGCTGTTCCCGCTTGGCGGCCCGGTGCGCCTGACGGGTGAGGGTGGCCGTGGCGGCCCGCTGGGCCAGATCGTCCTTCAGCTCCCCCAGATCGTCTTTCAGCTCGCCCAGGTCCATCTCCAGATCCATGCGGCGCTCAGCCAGGTCGTCCTTGAACTCGTCCAGGTCCTCCTTCAGCTCGGAGCCGCGCTCGGCGGCCTCCAGCACCCGGTCAGCCAGATTCTCGCCGAGCTCGTTGGAGACGGCCTTGATTTTCGTGGCCAGCTCGTCAATCTGACTCAGACGGCGGTTGATGCCGGTGATGGTCTTGACGGTGGCGATGATGTCCACCAACAGGATGATCCCCATAACGGCCAGCAGCACCAGACCCAGCGTGTGGGGGATGAGGTGGACCAGAAACAGGATGGAGGGGTGGAGAAGCTTCACCACAAAGAGGCAGGCAAAGCCCCAGAGAATGGAGAAGAGCAGACAGATATAGCCCCCGATGTTAAAGGGAAACTCCGAGTAGTCCCACCACCGCTGGTGGAAGAGCTTTTCCAGCACGAACCCGGTGACCAGCTCCAGCAGAGAGGTGAGCACCACCGACCCCACGAACAGCAGCAGCAGATTCTGTTTCAGGGGTTCCAGAAACCAGAGCACAATCACCGCACCAAAGCCGTAAATGGGGCAGACGGGACCGTTGAGGAACCCGCGGTTGACAAATTTGCCGGTGGTGAGGGCAGCGAAGCTGACCTCCACGCACCAGCCGAGAAAGGCATAGAGAAAGAAATTCCAGAAAAACGTGTACATACCATAAAACTCCTTATAACGGATGAGTAGGATCGGGGATAGTATAATCCTATTTTTTGGAAAAGTCCATGGATCAAGCTCCGCCCCTGTGCGGCGGCCGGCCCGCTCTTGACAGAAAAGGGCGGAACATTGTATGCTGTCAGGGAAGCAAACATAAGGAACTGGTGACGCAATGAAAAAACTGGTGATTGGAATTCTGGCCCATGTGGACGCGGGAAAAACCACCCTGTCCGAGGCCCTTTTATATGAGAGCGGCACCCTGCGGAAGCTGGGGCGCGTGGACCACGGGGATGCGTTTCTGGATACAGACAGCCTGGAGCGGGAGCGGGGCATCACGATTTTCTCCAAGCAGGCGGTGCTGACCACCGGCGGCACGCAGCTGCTGCTTCTGGACACGCCGGGGCACGTGGACTTTTCCGCTGAGATGGAGCGCACCCTCCAGGTGCTGGACTATGCCGTTTTGGTCATCTCCGGCACGGACGGGGTCCAGAGCCATACCAGAACGGTCTGGCGGCTGCTGCGGGAGTACCGGGTGCCCACCGTCCTCTTTGTGAACAAGATGGATCTGGCTGGAACCGACAAGGCCGCCCTGCTGACAAAGCTCCAGAACCAGCTGGATGGGGGCGTCGTGGACTTCACCGATGAGGAGAGCCGGAATGAGGGCGCAGCCACCGGCAGCGAGGAGGCCCTGGAGCACTATCTGGAAGCGGGCAGCGTGCCCGGCGACCTGGTGAGGCAGCTGATCGCCCAGCGGCGGATCTTCCCCTGCTGGTTTGGCTCGGCACTGAAGCTGGAGGGAATTACCGAACTGCTGGCCGGACTGGACGCCTACACCGTCCAGCCGCACTGGGGCACGGAGTTTGGCGCGAAAGTCTTTAAAATCACCCGGGATCAAAATACCCGCCTCACCTGGATGAAGCTCACCGGGGGCACGCTGGCGGCGAAGAGCGTACTGTCCGGCACGGATGGGGAGGAGCACTGGCAGGAGAAAGCCGACCAGCTGCGCATCTACTCCGGGGACAAGTTCCGCACGGTGGACCGGGCAGAAGCGGGCGACGTGGTCGCCGTCACCGGCCTGGAGCGCACCTGGGCCGGGCAGGGTCTGGGCCGGGAGGCGGCCTCCGGCCAGCCCTGGCTGGAGCCGGTTCTGACCTACCAGCTCATTCTACCCCAGGGCACCGATCCCCATACCGCCCTGCCCAAGCTGCGCCAGCTGGAGGAGGAGGACCCCATGCTCCGAATTCTCTGGGACAAGCAGTGGAAGGAGATCCATGTGCAGCTTATGGGGCAGGTCCAGCTGGAGATCCTCCGCAGTGTCATTTTAGAGCGGTTCGGCATGGAGGTGGAATTTGGCGCCGGCTCCATCGTCTACCGGGAGACCATCGCCGCACCGGTCGAGGGCGTGGGACACTTCGAGCCGCTGCGCCATTACGCCGAGGTGCACCTGCTGATGGAGCCGCTGCCCCGGGGAAGCGGACTGAAATTTGCCACCGCTGTCCCTACCGACCGGCTTGACCTGAACTGGCAGCGGCTTATTCTGACGCATTTGGCGGAGCGGGAGCACCCCGGCGTGCTCACCGGTGCCCCGATCACCGACATGAAGCTGACGCTGACAGCAGGCAAGGCGGCCCTGAAGCATACCGAGGGCGGCGACTTCCGCCAGGCCACCTATCGGGCGGTACGCCAGGGCCTTATGCAGGCGGAGAACATCCTGCTGGAGCCGTTCTATGACTTCCGTCTGGAGCTGCCCCCTGACTGCGTGGGCCGTGCGATGAACGACATTCAGATGATGGGCGGGTCCATCGAAAGCCACGAGAACGACGGGGAGCTGTCCGTGCTCACCGGATGCGCGCCCGTGTCCGGTATGCGGGACTACTGGCAGGAGCTGGCCTCCTACGCCAGAGGTCTGGGCAGACTTTCCTGCACGGTTCGGGGCTATGAGCCATGTGCCGATCAGAAAAAAGTGGTGGAGGCTGTGGGCTACGATCCGGAGCGGGATGTGGACAACCCTGCCGACTCTGTATTCTGTGCCCACGGCCGGGGCTTCATCGTGCCCTGGTACAAGGTCCGGGACTATATGCAGGTGGAGGGGCTGTCCCTCGGGGAGGAGGAGCCCCAGGCGGAACAGTCCAGACCCAAGCCCCGCACCGCCCCCGGCGGAAGTCTGGAGCAGGATAAGGAGCTTCAGGCCATCTTCGAGCAGACCTACGGCAAGGTGTCCCAGCGCACCTCCTTCGAGCCGCAGAAGAAGCCGGCCCGCACCTCGCTGAGCGAGAAGTACGACATCAAGGAGCAGTACTCCGGACCGGAGTATCTGCTGGTGGACGGCTACAACATCATCTTCGCCTGGGACGAGCTGAACGAGATCGCCCGCCAGGACGTTTCGGCCGCCCGCAGTATGCTGGAGGACATTTTGGCCAACTACCGGGCGTACCGGAAATGCGAGACCATTCTGGTCTTTGATGCCTATAAGGTGAAGGGAAACCCCGGCTCGGTGGAGAAGAAAAACGGTATCTTTGTGGTGTACACCAAGGAGGCGGAGACTGCGGACTCCTACATCGAGCGGACGACCTACGACCTGAGTAAGGACCACCGGGTCCGCGTGGCCACCTCAGACGGCATGGAGCAGATGATTATTCTGGGGCACGGGGCGCTGCGTGTGTCGGCCCGGAACTTCAGAGCCGAGGTGGAGCAGGCCGAGGGCGAGATTGCCAATCTGGTGTTCCGGCATAACCAGAGAAACAAGAGCCTGGCGCAGGTCAAAAACACCGCGCGGGTGACAAAAAAGTAAAAAAAGAGGTCTGATCGGCAGGATCAGACCTCTTTTTCAGTTTGCAGGAGATGCGCTGAGGGCGGCAAAGTATGTATCCTTCTCCACCGTGTGGGACTTTAGGTAAGTGAGCCACTTCTTGCAGTACTCACCGTTCAGATGGACCCCGTCCTTGCTGGCGTCGTAGGGCAGGGCATTATTTTCGTCAATGAAGTCGGAGTAGAGATCCAGATAGACCACCTTTTTCTCCTGGGCGGCCTTTTTTATCAGGTCGTTGTAGATGCGCAGGTGTTCGTTATTGAGGTAGGGCCGCTTGAGAACCTCGCCCACCTTCTGCTCGTTCAGGGGGATCAGATTCTGGATGTAGATGACAGCGTTGGGCTGAGCGGCGCGGATGGAGTCGATGGCGGCGCAGTAGTTCTTGTAGAAGCCGTCGTCATCGTAGTAGCCCAGCTCGTTGATGCCCAGAGAGAGGTAGACCTGGTCATACGGCTCCAGCCCCAGGGCCTCGATGAGGGTGTACTCCTTGCCATTGATGGTGATGGCCTTTTTGCTGGACAGGTTGAAGATGGACAGGCCGTTGGAGGTCAGGTTCGTTCCGTTGTTGATGCCGCTGTAGATCAGGAAGCCGTCGGTGCGGGAATCACCCACAAAGGCGGACGTTTTAAAAAAGTTGTTTTCCACCGGGGTCCGCTCAGGCGCAGGCTGGGTGAAGTCGTAGAGGGGGGAGGCGGGCTGAACCGGTG
>JAHHSC010000046.1 GCA_020025455.1 Lawsonibacter sp.
TGTTCTACTCCGCTACCGGTTTGAGAGGTACTCCCATTGATGTGTGCGCCAAGTACATTGTGGTGTTTATCATCTTCGGTGCCTTCCTGGAGCGCACTGGTATTTCCGATTTCTTTATTAACCTTGCAAACTCCCTGGCCGGCGCCTCCGCCGGTGGACCCGCTAAGGTAGCCGTTATTTCCTCCGCCCTGTGCGGTATGGTGTCCGGCTCCTCCGTGGGCAACACCGTTACCACCGGCTCCATCACGATCCCCATGATGAAGAAGACCGGCTATAGGCCTGAATTTGCTGGAGCTGTTGAGGCCGCTGCTTCCACCGGCGGTCAGATCATGCCCCCCATCATGGGCGCTGCAGCCTTCCTGATGGCTGAGTACATGAAAATTCCCTATTCTCAGGTGGCCCTGAAGGCTATCCTGCCCGCTGTGCTGTACTTCACCGGCATTTACATCGCCGTCCACCTGGAGGCCAAGAAGCTGGGCCTGAAGGGTATCCCCAAGGAGGAGCTGCCTAAAATGCGTCAGCTGCTGCCAAAGGTCTACCTGCTGCTGCCCCTGATTATTCTGGTTATCCTGGTGTCCACCAACAAGTACACCATGCAGAAGTCTGCTACCATCGCAATCGGTGTCACAATTGTGGTAGGCTTGATCAACAAAGACAATCGCCTTACCTTCAAGAAGTTCTGGGAAGCCCTGGAAGCCGGCGGTAAGGGCACCATCACCGTAGCGGTTGCCTGCGCAATGGCAGGCCTGGTCGCTGGCTGTGTCACCACTACCGGTCTTGCCTCCAAGCTGATCACCATCATTGTCAACGTGTCCGGCGGTTACGCCATCATCGCCCTGCTGCTGACCATGCTGTGCTGCATCGTTCTGGGTATGGGCGTGCCTACCACTGCCAACTACTGCATCATGGCTTCTACCTGTGCGCCCATCCTGACGAACCCCAAGATCGGCATTCCTGTGGTGTGCGCCCACTTCTTCGTGTTCTACTTCGGTATCGTGGCCGACATCACGCCTCCTGTCGCTCTGGCCGCTTATGCTGGTTCTGCCATTGCAAAGGCTCCTCCCATGAAGACCGCCTTCAATGCCACTCGCCTGGCCATCGCCGCTTTCGTGGTACCGTACGTCTTTGCATTTGCGCCTCAGATGCTGTTCGAGTTTAAGGCCGGGCTGGGCACGGGCATGATCGTGTACCAGGTCATCAGCATCGTTATCACCTCTCTGATTGGTATTTTTGGTATCGCTGCGGGCCTGAACGGGTTCCTGTTCAAGAAGATGAACCCTCTGTTCCGCATTGCCCTGATCGTTGGTGGTTTGACGCTGCTGATCCCCGGTCCTGTCACCGATATCATTGGTATCGTTCTGGTCGGCGGTTCCTACATTGCACTGAAGAACAGCGCAAAGAAAGAAGCTGCTATCGCCCAGTAAGGAAAATAGGACGCAATAAGTAATTTTATCGGCTCGGAGGGGGACGCGACTGCGTCCCCCTCCGCCTTATCGTATGAAGAAAGCGGCCTGCGACGAAAGTTCGACTCGGCGGGGACTTTTCTTGTGACAACCGCGTATTTTATCTCCGGGATTGTATTTTTGGGTTATACCGTGTATAATGTGAAAAACTAAACCATACTACTTTAGCTTGCTTAGGAGGCGTGTATTTATGGAAGAACTGTTGGAACTGCTGGAACAGGACTGTACGCTGAGCACGGAGCAGCTGGCTTCCGCGGTGGGTATGTCTGCGGAGAAAGCGGAAGAAACAATCAAAGAACTGGAGGACCAGCGGGTCATTCTGGGATACCAGGCAGTAATCGACTGGTCCCAGATCCGTAAGGACAGCGTGACCGCCCTAATCGAGGTAAAGGTGACACCCCAGTCCATCAGCGGGTTTGACCGGATTGCGGAGCGCATCTACCAGTATGACGAAGTGGAAAGTATGTACCTGATGAGCGGCGCATTCGATTTGGCGGTTATCGTCACGGGTGATAATCTGCGAGCTGTGGCACAGTTTGTGGGTGAACGCCTGTCCACCATTGAAGGAGTCACGTCTGTGGCCACCCATTTTATTTTGAGGAAGTATAAAGAAAAGCACCTGGTGCTGCGTCCTCAGGAACCCGAGGAAAGGGAGTATATTTTTACATGAACTATGACCAGATCCTGAATCAGAAGATACAAGACATCAAGCCCTCTGGAATTCGCAAATTCTTTGACATTTTAGAGGAGATGACAGACGCCATTTCCCTCGGCATCGGCGAGCCGGATTTCGTTACCCCTTGGCACATCCGGGATGCTGGTATTCTGTCACTGGAGCGCGGCCACACCAAGTATACCTCGAACGCTGGTATGCTGCAGCTGCGCCGTGAAATTGCCAATTATATGAACCGGCGCTTCGACCTACAGTACGATTATACCAGCCAGATTCTGGTGACGGTGGGCGGCAGCGAGGCAATCGACCTTTCGCTGCGAGTCCTGCTGGAGCCCGGTGATGAGGTCATTGTGCCCGTGCCCTCCTTTGTGTGCTACGGCCCTCTGACCACTATGGCCGGTGGCGTGCCTGTCTATGTAGAGCTGAAGGCGGAAAATGAGTTTCGCCTTACGCCTGAGGAGCTGCGGGCGGCCATTACCCCTAAAACTAAGGCCCTGGTGCTGCCGTTCCCCTGCAACCCCACCGGTGGAGTCATGGAACGCCGTGACCTTGAGGGGATTGCGGAGGTACTGCGCGACACCGACATTATGATCCTCTCCGATGAAATCTATGCCGAGCTGACCTACGGCCAGCGCCATGTATCGCCCGCCAACCTGACGGAGCTTTACGACCGGACCGTTGTGGTCAATGGCTTCTCCAAGAGCCACGCCATGACCGGCTGGCGTATGGGTTATGTGTGCGCCCCCAAGCCGATCATCGGCGCTATGGTTAAGCTGCACCAGTTCGGTATTATGTCCGCACCGACTACCAGCCAGTACGCAGCCGTGGAGGCTGTGCGGAATGGCGATCGGGACATTCAGCATATGCGGGAGGAATACGACCGCCGCCGGCGCTACCTGGTGGATAATCTGAATCGGATTGGACTGAGCTGCTTTGAGCCAAAGGGAGCGTTCTATGTGTTCCCCTCCATCCAGTCCACCGGTCTGACCAGCGACGTGTTCTGCGAGCGTTTCCTTCGAGAGGAGCGGGTGGCCGTCATTCCCGGCAGCGCATTTGGCCCCGGCGGTGAGGGTTATGTCCGTATCTGTTATGCCTCGTCTATGAAGGATATTGCTGAGGCCATTCGCCGCATGGACAACTTCCTGGTCAAGCTCCGTGAGGAGCAGGGCAGGGGCTGAAGAGGCGTTGTGCCCAACGATTCCGATACCACATTATAATAGAAGGAGCGGTGACCAATGTATATCACTTGTTTGGATATGGAGGGAGTTCTGGTCCCTGAAATCTGGATTGCCTTTGCAGAGGCCAGCGGTATTCCTGAACTGAAGCGGACCACGCGCGACGAGCCAGACTATGATAAGCTGATGCACTGGCGGCTCCAGGTGCTGAAGGAGCACGGCCTTGGACTGAAGGAGATTCAGGAGACCATTGCCACCATCGATCCGTTGCCCGGAGCCAAGGAGTTCTTGGATCGGCTGCGTGAGACCACTCAGGTCATCATCCTCAGCGATACCTTTGAGGAGTTCGCCAAGCCTCTGATGAAAAAGCTGGGCTGGCCCACCATTTTCTGCAACAGTCTGGAGGTTGCTCCTGACGGTGCGATCACCGGCTTTAAAATGCGCTGCCCACAGTCAAAGCTGACCACGGTGAAGAGCCTTCAGTCCATCGGCTATGAGACGATCGCCTCCGGTGACAGCTTCAACGATCTGGGTATGATTCAGGCCAGTAAGGCCGGTTTCCTGTTCCGCAGCACGGAGCAGATTAAGAAGGATTACCCTCAAATTCCTGCCTACGAGGAGTTTGACGACCTGCTGGCAGCCATTCAGGATGCAATGACCTGATTTAGATGTGGGTATTTCATAAGAAAGCGGTGTGATTTTCTGTGTACGACTACTTTGCAGATATTCCCTTCAAACCAGCCGATATCCTGCTGCCACAGAACTGTGATCTAGGGCTGTGGTCAGTGGTGGCCTGCGACCAATACACCTCTCAGCCGGAGTACTGGAGCCGGGTCGAGAACCGGGTTGGAGCAAATCCATCCAGCCTGCGCCTGATTCTGCCGGAGAGTCGGCTGGAAGGGGCGAATGTGGAACAGGAAATTGCCGCGATCAACGATGCGATGGGCGCCTACTTGGAAGAAAACAGATTTCGCACCTTGGAGCGGGCCCTCATCTATGTGGAGCGCACACTGCACAGCGGTCTGGTCCGACGGGGGCTCATCGGCAGGATAGACCTGGAGGCCTATGACTATCGACCCGGCTCCACTTCCCAAATCCGATGCACAGAGGGCACGGTTTTGTCCAGAGTCCCGCCCCGGATGGAAGTCCGGAAGCGTGCACCAATCGAGCTGCCCCATGTGCTGCTGCTGGCAGATGATCCGCAACGCGCCGTAATCGAGCCGCTGTCCCAGGAGACCGACCGGATGGAGCGCCTGTATGACTTTGAGCTCATGGAAGAAGGCGGACACCTGCGGGGATGGCTGCTGAATCAGGAGCAGCAGTGCCGGGTCGCCCAGGCCATCGGCGCATTGGCGAAATCCCCCTTGTTCGCGGTGGGAGACGGAAACCACTCCCTGGCTGCTGCAAAGGCGTGCTGGGAGCAATGCCGGGCAGAGGCAGGAGACTGCGATCCAAGACGATATGCGCTTGTGGAGCTGGAAAATATTTATGACCCGGCTCTGGTTTTCGAGCCAATCCACCGGGTGGTGTTTGGTGTAGAGCCGGAGGCGCTGCTGGAGGATTTTCTGCGCTTTTATCCGGAGGCGTATCGAGGCAGGGGAGAGGGCCATGTGCTCTCCTTTGCCCACGGAACGGTGCAGGCGTGCATCACAGTGCCAAATCCAACGGAGCCATTGGAAATCGGCACCTTGCAGAATTTTCTGGACCATTATATGGAACAACATAACCAGGTCGGGGTGGACTATGTACATGGTGACGACGTGGCGCTCCATTTGGCGGAGAACCCGAACTGCGTGGCCTTCCTGCTGCCAGCCATGGAAAAACAGGATCTGTTCCCGGCTGTCGTTCAGAGGGGAGCACTGCCTCGCAAGACCTTTTCTATGGGTGAGGCCTGTGACAAACGGTTTTATCTGGAGGCCAGAAAACTCCGGGACTGAGAGAAAAAGGGGAGAGTACCATGGAGGTCAAAGCCAATGCAAAGCTGAATTTGACGCTGGATGTGCTGGGGAAACGGCCGGATGGTTACCATGATCTGAGTATGATCATGCAGTCCATAGACCTGTGTGATACGCTGAATCTGGAAAAAAACGACAGCGGAACGTTGAGCCTGTCCACGAACTTGAGTTTTCTGCCCAACGGGGAGAAGAACCTGGGCGCCATTGCAGCCAGAATGTTTTGGGCTGCGCTGGGGCAGGGAGACCGCGGCCTGGAAATCAACATATCCAAGTGTATCCCTGTGTGTGCCGGTATGGCAGGCGGCAGTAGCGATGCTGCTGCTGTGCTCCGTGCCCTGAACCAGATGGAGGGGGAACCGTTCACGCTGCGAGAACTGGCTGAAATCGGGGAACAGGTTGGCTCCGATGTGCCCTACTGTGTGCTTGGCTGTACCGCTCTGGCGGAAGGCAGAGGAGAAATCCTCACCGAACTGCCTGCACTGCCCCCGTGCTGGGTGGTGGTGAGCAAGCCCGATTTTCCCATTTCCACGCCGGAACTCTTTGGCCGCATTGACCACGTGAAGCTCCGCTGCCACCCTGATACCAAGGGAGCCATTGAAGCGCTGAAGGCTGGGGATCTGGCTGGAGTAGCCCGCCGGATGTACAATGTCTTTGAGGACGCCCTGCCTGAGCGGCAGCATATTCGGGTGGCCGACATCAAAAATGTGCTCATTCAGTGTGGGGCACTGGGGGCTAATATGAGTGGCAGCGGCCCCACTGCATTTGGACTTTTTGATGAGAAGTGGAGAGCGGAGGAGGCCTGTGCCCGGCTAAGGGAAACGGTAAAAGATACTTTTTTGGCCCATACGGTTTAAAAGTGAAACGCGTCGTCTATACTGAGAGGCACAGATGTAACGTCTGAATGCGGAACAGGTAGACGGCGTTTTTTTGCCGTGAGGAGGAAGTATGGATCGGAAGTTCAAGCGCTGGGAGTTGGCATTGATGTTTGGAGTGGTGTTTACCCTGGTGTTTGGGGGATGGCTTGGCCGGGAGCAGGAGGCGCTTGCCGACCGGGTGATTCGGTTCCATGTCATTGCAAATTCGGACAGCACCGCAGATCAGCAGCTGAAGCTGGCGGTGCGGGATAGCGTACTGAAAGAGGCGGAGCGGTTGTATCCGGAGGGGGCCACCCTGGAGGAGGCCCGCGCTGTACTGAAGGAACATCTGCCCTTGCTGGCCGACACCGGACGGAAGGTGGTGGAGGACTGGGGGAGAGATTACCCAGTCACGGCCAGTCTGGAGGAGTGTTGGTTTCCGACCAAGGAGTACGAGAACTTTAGTTTGCCGGCCGGGAACTACGAGGCCCTGCGGGTGGTGATTGGGGAAGGAGAGGGACAGAACTGGTGGTGTGTGGCGTTTCCTCCCCTGTGCCTGGGTGCTGCCAGCCAGCCAATTGAAAGCGCTGTTCAGGCAGGACGCTTTACAGACGATCAGGCTGCCC
This sequence comes from Lawsonibacter sp., assembly GCA_020025455.1. Taxonomy (GTDB): domain Bacteria; phylum Bacillota; class Clostridia; order Oscillospirales; family Oscillospiraceae; genus Lawsonibacter. Next base: position 6,747 of record JAHHSC010000046.1, read on the forward strand.
TTATCGTGCAGGAGAACCAGGGATATGTGCTTAAATTCAAAGGCATGGAGCTGCTGGGAAAAATTCGGGGCTATCTGGAGCGGCGGAGCTGAATGTATCCCCCGGAATACGCATATAGTTTCCGAAAGGGGGCGGTCGGATGCTTGGGCAGTTGAAACTGGAAGCGGGCGGCTGGGGGAGCGCCAGAACAGAGGAACTGTACGGACTGCCCGTACTGCGGACCTGGGCTGACCCCAACGGGTATTTTGGGGAATTTCGACTGGCTCGGGCGGGAAGAAAACTTCGCTCCGGGGGTGTACGGCGTGTGTTGCTGCCGCCCTGGTTCGAGGGCATGGAACTGCTGGGGCGGTTCGGGCTGCGGCCGCTTGACCCGGGGCCGTTGGTGCGAAGCCAGTCGGCAGAGCTGGCGGTCAAAGCCCTGGAACAGCAGGGAAAAGATCCGGAGCGGGCCACGGTAGCGCTGCGGGGGAGCCGAGCGGATCGGGACATGGCCCGGACCGCCCGGCTTCTGTGCCCCACGGTCAGACGCATCATCATTGCCGCTCCAAGCGGAGGGGAGAAGCTGGCCAGAGACCTTAGGTGGGAGTTTGGCATTCCCGTCCTGCCGCCGGAGGAGACGGGAGCGGTGGCGCTGTGCTTCGATGGCGGGGCTGATGTGCGGGAACCGGCGCTGGAGCTGTATGGCCTTCGACCGAATCTGGGCGGCTTGCGGATCTGTGGGCAGGATATGGAGGAGGAGGACCGCTGCGATTTACAGCTGCTCGCTGCGCTGTGGGAACGGGGGAAAATGCCGCCGGAGCGGTTAAATATTACATCTGATACTTGACATAGGCAGGGGCGGAACCTATAATTACATAGATATATAAAATGTGTCAGTATGACCATTTCTTTATCTGATTTTATGTATAATGATAGCCGACAGGCCGTATTTTGAAAGGTGTGCATTGACTATGGCGAAAGAATATAAGCTGAGCCCTGAGCGACTCAAAGCCCTGCAGGACGAGATGACTTATCTAAAGACCACCCGTGAAAAAGAGGTGGCCGAGCTGATCAAGGAAGCCCGCTCTTTCGGTGACCTGTCTGAGAACAGCGAGTACGATGAGGCAAAGAACGAGCAGGGTAAGCTCTACTCCCGCATGGCTGAGCTGGAGGAAATTCTTTCCAACTGTGTAGTCATTGAGGAGCAGGAGGTCACCGGCAACTTCATCCGGCTGGGCAGCACGGTTACCGTGCTGGATAAAGAGTTCAACGAGGAGGAGACCTACAAGATCGTGGGTTCTCAAGAGGCCGACCCCATGAAGGGCGCCATCTCCGAGGAATCCCCGTTCGGCAAGGCTCTGCTGGGCAAGAATGCCGGCGATGAGGTAACGGTGGAAGCTCCCGCAGGCCGGATTGCTTACAAGATCCTGAAAGTGGAGCGCTAAGGTTAAAAATAGACGGCCCTACGGTCGAAAAGATAGGAGAATCCAGTACATGGCTGACAACAACAATCAGCAGGCTGCGCCTGAGCAGCAGAATCTGTCCCAGCTGCTGCAGATCCGCCGGAATAAGCTGAAGGAGCTGCAGGAGAGCGGCAACGACCCCTTCCAGATCACCAAGTACGTGGTGGACAATGACTCTGCCAATATCAAGGAGAATTTTGACGCTTTGGAGGGCCAGGAGGTCTCTGTGGCCGGCCGCCTTATGTCCAAGCGCGGTATGGGTAAGGTTTCGTTCTGTGATATGCAGGATAAGTCTGGACGCATCCAGCTTTATGCCCGCAAAGACGAGATGGACGAGGCGGAGTACAACCGCTTTAAGAAGTATGATATCGGTGATATCGTCGGCGTCAAGGGCGTGGTGTTCCGTACCCAGCGCGGCGAGATGTCCGTCCGTGTGGTGACGGCCACGCTGCTGTCCAAGTCCCTGCTGCCCCTGCCCGAGAAGTTCCACGGCCTGACCAATCAGGAGCTGCGCTACCGCCAGCGTTATGTGGATCTGATCGTCAACCCCGAGGTGAAGCGCAACTTCGTGATCCGTTCCCAGTTTATCAAGCATGTGCGTGATTTTCTGGATAACCGCGGCTACATGGAGGTGGAGACCCCTGTCCTGAACAGCATCTCCGGCGGCGCAACTGCCCGTCCCTTCATTACGCACCACAACACGCTGGATATCGATATGTATATGCGTATCGCTACCGAGCTGCCCCTGAAGCGCCTGATCGTAGGCGGCATGGACCGTGTGTACGAGGTGGGCCGTATCTTCCGTAATGAGGGAATGGACCCGAAGCACAATCCCGAGTTTACCAGCGTGGAGCTGTACGAGGCCTACGCTGACTTTAACGATATGATGGATCTGTTCGAGGATCTGCTGACTTCTGCTGCGCAGAAGCTGCTTGGCACGTATCAGATCGAGTGGCAGGGTGAGCAGATCGATCTGACCCCCGGCTGGACTCGTATGCCCATGCACGAGGCCGTGAAGAAGTATGTCGGCATTGATTTTATGGCCATCGACAGCGACGAGGAGGCCGTGGCTGCTGCCAAGTCCGTTGGCGTCGAGCTGCCTGAGACGGCTCCTAAGACCTGGGGCAATGCGCTCTACGAGTGTTTCGACCAGAAGGTGGAGGAGAAGCTGATTCAGCCTACCTTTATTACCATGCACCCCGTGGATGTGTCCCCCCTGGCCAAGCGCTCTCCCAGCGATCCCCGCCTGACCGAGCGCTTTGAGCTGTTCATCTGCCACAGCGAGATGGGCAACGCTTTTTCCGAGCTGAACGATCCCATCGATCAGCGCCAGCGCTTCCAGAAGCAGGTCGAGCTGCGTGAGAACGGCGATGACGAGGCCGGCATGATGGACGAGGACTTCCTTACTGCTTTGGAATACGGTCTGCCCCCCACGGGTGGCCTGGGCATCGGCATTGACCGCTGCGTCATGATGCTGACCAACTCCGACTCCATCCGCGAGGTCATTCTGTTCCCCACAATGAAACCCCTGGATGATGTAAAGAAGAAAAATGATGTACAGA
>JAHHSC010000047.1 GCA_020025455.1 Lawsonibacter sp.
AACAAAACCGCGCCCCACCGGACGCGGTTTTGTCTTTTCATTATACAAACAGCTCACCCACGGCGGTAAACTCGATCACACCGCCCAGCACCAGCTTCTGGATTTTGTCGTTCTCCCAGACTACATTCAGCTTCAGCTCGCCGCCCGGCTGACGGACCAGAATATCGTTCAGGGAGGTTCTTTCCCGCTGGGCGATGGCGGAGGCCAGCGCGGAGGAGCCGGAACCGCAGCTGTTCTCCCACACAAGCGTGTAGGGGTTCTCCACATAGACCAGAGGGCGCATGGTTTTTTCCGTTTCATTGTAGTACATCAGCCCGAATGCCTCGGGCAGGGAGCCCGACACGCTGATCAATTCCTTGGCCTTGTCCACATCCTCGGGTCTGTCCTCATGGTCCCACAGCACCAGATGGCTGATGCCGTCAAAGATAACAAGGCTGTATTCCCCAAACCAGGGATCACAGCCGGTGAGGACCCGCTGGGGCAGGGGCATATCCACCGTCACATAACAGCGGTTTTCCTCCATCCGGGTCAGATGGGCCGTGAGGATACCGCCCGCACCGGACACAGCAATCTCCTGGTCCATCTCCTGCTGGGGCAGGCTTACCGGTGCACCTCCGTCCGGGCACATTGCCAGCCAGGCCGCAAAGCTGCGGGAAGCGTTCCCGCAGAATTCGCCCCCTGCCATCTCCATCCGCCACCCGCCGGGCCGATTTTCGTCCTTGATGATAAAGCCAACCTGTTCCGCTCCCACATTTTCGTAGGACAAAACCGCCCGGCTCACAGCAGCATAGTTCTCCTTGGGTACGGGGTCCAGGATAAAGACAGTGGTATTTCCGCTTGGATTCACTTTGATAAAGCGCAGTTTCATAGTCGGTCTCCTTGTCATATCGTTGAATTTTCCGCATTCTGCAGGAGTGTTTTTATGTATTTTGCTGCTGCCTAGTATACAATGCCGGTTTCATAATGTCAATAGCGCACAAAAAAGCTCTGATTATTTGGAAACTCCCACTCATTTTGTCAAATAACTATGAACTTTCCCGAAATACTCTGGACAAAGACGGGGCTGTTGTATATGATATAGGAATTGGATTGGGAGCAGCCCGGTCCAATTTTTGCACCCGCCTGCGGCGGAGTGTATTCTGCTTTCTGTCTCTACCGCATAGTTGGGAGGTCCGCCCATGAGACATACATTTTTCGGCGGGGTCAGCCCCGTCTCTCACAAAAATTTAACCCGAAAAAAGCCCATCTCCCCGTTGAAGGGGACCCTGGATCGGGTCACCATCCCGCTGCGCGCCAGCGTGGATGAGATGGCCGAGCCCCTGGTGCAGCCCGGTGACCGGGTCCAGGTGGGCCAGCCCATTGCCCGGGTGGAGCAGTCCGGCCTGACCATCCACGCCAGCGTGTCCGGCCAGGTGGAGGGCGTGAAGGACTGCCCCCACCCCTGGGGCGGTCTCTGCCCCGCCCTGGTGATCCACAGCGATGGCGAGAACACCCCCTGGCCCAAGCGTCCCACTCCCCTGGCCCCGGACAAGGTAACGCTCTCCACCCTGCTGGAGCGCGTGAACGAGGCCGGCATCGTCGGCATGGGCGGCGGTGCCCGCAACACTGCCCACAAGCTCCGTCGGGCCGAGGGCAAGATCACTTACCTCATTGTCAATGCCGCGGAGTGCGAGCCCTATGTCAGCGCCGATCACCGGCTGCTGCTGGAGCACGTCGACCAGCTGCTGCTGTGCACCAAGGTCCTGGCCCGCTGCCTGCGGGCCAGCCGGGTGGCTGTCGTGACCCAGGGGGACAAGCTCAATGTCGCCGAGATGATCGAGCGGCGTGTGAAGCTCCAAAACGGCACCACCGAGGTCTACACCCTGCGCACCCGCTACCCCCTGGGCAGTGAACAGGCGATCGTTCAGACGGTCACCGGTCAAGAGCTGCGGCATGGGACCGATCCGCTGGACGCAGGCTGTCTGGTTCTCAACACAGCCACCCTCTACGCCATCGGTCAGGCACTTTTCGAGGGCAAGGCCCTCACCCACCGTGTCGTCACGGTGTCCGGCGGTGCCATCACCTGCCCCCGCAACCTGTGGGTGCCCATCGGCACCCCGCTCTCCTTCCTGCTGGATGAGTGCGGTCAGCTGCGGGACGGCGCGGCCCAGCTGCTCACCGGCGGCGTGATGATGGGCCGGCCCGTGGAGGATCTGAACATCCCCGTCTGCAAAGATACCAACTGCTTGATCGCCCTCAGCGATGAGGAGCGGAAAGACGAGGTGGAGACGGCCTGTATCCGGTGCGGCAAGTGCGTGGCCGCCTGCCCGATGCATCTGACCCCCACCTTTATTGTCAAGGCCCTGCGTCAGGAGGACATCCCCTTTCTGAAGCGGCTGCGTCTGGAGGACTGCATCTCCTGCGGCTGCTGCTCCTTCGTCTGTCCGGCCAACATTTCGCTGGTGGAACTGATCGACAAGGCAAAAGAAACGATTGCGAAAGGAGAGACAGAACCATGGAACTAAATCAGCGCTCCAACCGGCTGTCCCCCCAGATCAATCGGCCGGACACCACCCAGTCCATGATGTTCATGGTGCTGGTGGCCCTGCTGCCCGCCCTTGGTATGGCCGTCTTTTTCTACGGCTTCCGGGTGATTGTGCTTGCGGCTGTGTCCATCGCTTCCAGCGTGGGCTTTGAGGCACTGTACTGCCGCCTGACCGGTCAGAGTCAGACCATTGATGACCTGTCTGCCTGTGTCACGGGGCTTCTGCTGGCCATGAGTCTGCCCGCCACTTCCGCCTACTGGGTGCCCGTACTGGGCAGTGCCTTTGCCATCATCGTGGTAAAGCAGTTCTACGGCGGTCTGGGCAAAAACTTTATGAACCCCGCCCTGGCCGGCCGGATGCTGCTGGCCACTTTCCCCATGCTGATGACCAACTGGTCGGCACCGCTGGACCGCCTGCCCATCTTTGGCGTAGACGCGGTGGCCAGCCCAACCCCCATGTCCTTCCTCCACGCCGGCACGCTCCCCCCTCAATCGGTCGGCCAGCTGCTGCTGGGTCAGAAGGGCGGATCTCTGGGCGAGGTGTCTGCCTTTATGCTGCTGCTGGGCGGCGGCTACCTCATTATCCGCAAGGTCATCTCCCCCCGCATCCCCGCCTCCTATCTGGGCACGGTGGCTCTGATCGCCCTGCTGTTCCCCCACGGGGACGCGGGCGCTGTGGCCTGGATGACCGCTCAGCTTCTCAGCGGCAGTCTGATACTGGGTGCCTTTTTCCTGGCTACCGACCCCACCACCTCCCCTGTCACCCCCAGAGGGCAGATTATGTTCGGCGTGGGCTGCGGTCTTTTGACGATGCTGCTGCGCTACCACAGCTCCTACCCCGAGGGAGTGGGCTGGGCCATTCTCACCATGAACTGCTGCGTGTGGCTGCTGGACCGGGCCGGAATGCCGCGGCGGTACGGCATCCACAACTTTGCCGTCACCGGACACCTGCTCCGCCGCGCCCACGCCAGTGTATCCAAGATCAAATTTGTCATGCCCGAGCACACCAGGCGCAAGAGCGGCGAAATGCCCGGTGAGGCACACCTGGACACCATCCGCACTCTGGCCATCAGCTGGGCTAAGCTGGCCGCTGTGGTGGCCGTCACCTGCGTGGTGATCAGCTGGGTCCACTCCGCCACCGACCTGCGTACCGCCCAGGCAGAAGATCAGGCCCAGCAGGCCCTGCTCAGCCGGGTCATGCCCCAGGCCTCTGTCCGGACCGAGACCCCCTACCGGGCGGCGGGCGCACTGAGCATCACTGCGGGCTACAGCGAGGAAAACCAGCTGATGGGCTACTGTGTCGAGGTCCAGAGCCAGGGCTTCGGCGGTATCATCACCATGGTGGTGGGCGTCGATCTGGACGGCAAGGTCACCGGCGTAGCCGTCACCGACCACAAGGAGGACCCCAGCGTCAGCGACAAGGCCATGAGTCCCTCCGCCCTGAGCCGCTATGTGGGCCGATCCGGCACCCTGCGGACCGACGGCGTCAATGCCATCGACTCCGTGGCCGGTGCCACCGCCACCTCCAAGGCCCTTACCGCCGGCGTGAATCGCGCCCTGTCTATCATTGCAAATCTGGATACGGAAGGAGCGGAGCTGAATGTGGATGACACGCTGTAAGCGCTTCGCGCCCTCCCCCCTCGATTGGAGGTCTGCCCTGTGAATCCTGCTGTTGAACTGGCCTGCGTGGCCATTCTTGCCCTGCTGTCTGAAAATTTTGTTCTGGTCAACTGTATGGGCATCGGTGCCCGGACCAAGTCCTTTCAGAACCCCCTGGATGCCCTGCGTTCCGGCTACAGCCTCACCACCGTCATGGTGCTGGCCGCCCTGCTGTCCTGGCCCATCGACCACTTTATTTTGGACCGTTACCGGCTCCAGCACTTCCGTCTGCTGGTGTTCTCCCTCATTATTGTGGGCGTGGTGGAGGGGCTGCGCTATCTGATCGGCACCTTTGTTCCCGAGCTCTCCCGGCGCATGGATGAAAACCTGGCCGCCGTCACGGCCAATTGCGCGGCCCTCGGTTCCGCCCTGTTGATCTCCTATCGGAGCCTTGGGTTTGGGGCCGGCCTGCTCTTCGCCCTGTGCGGCGGGATCGGTGCGACTGTGGCGCTGACCAGCTTTGCGTTCCTTCAGTCTGATGTCCACCTGGACCACTGCCCCAAATGCTTCCAGGGCCTGCCCATTCAGCTCATCACGGCCGGGCTGATGGCGTTAGCTCTGATTGGCTTCTACGGACTCAATATGTAAAAAATATCCCGCTGCGGGCCACCCGCAGCGGGATATTTTTTCAGGGTTTTTTACCGGGCGTTGTCCAGCTTGAACGAAGCGCACTCGGTACCCGCGCAGTTGGTAGGCTCGCATCCGCAGCAGCCTACGCGGATGCTCTCCAGAGAGCAGCAGTCGCTGGTGTTGTTGTGGTACGCGCAGTTGTTGACGCTGCACTTGATGCTGTTGTTGCACTTACAGTTATTCTGTGCCATGAGAAAATGACCTCCTTTTGTAGGATGGTCCTAGTATGGCCTGGCGCGGGTCTCGTTATTCATGCGAGGCGGAATTTTGTTCCTCCTCCTCGTCTTTTTCAAAGAAGTTATCCAGCACCTTTGGGATGAAGCTGCTGGCGAAGCGGCCTTTGCCGCGGCTTTTCACATAAAAATACCCGATGATGGAGAACACAACCGCACCCACAAAGTTCACGGCCAGGTCCTTCATAGTGTCCAGCAGTCCGATGTCCAGAAACCCGTTGAGGCCCAGCGGGATCTGCTCCCCATTGGCCACCACGATCACATCGGTGATCCCCTTGATGATGACCGGTTTATTGCCGCCGGTGGGGTCGAGCATAACGGTGGAGATGTGGTTGACCACCGCATCCTTCTGCATATCCAGCAGGAAGATCCGGTCCATGCCGCACTCGAAAAACTCCCACATCACGCCGATGGTCATGGAAAAGCAGAATGCCACGATCGCCATAAAGGCCGGGGAGAGGGACAGGGAAAACCGCTGGTTTCGGTTGAGCATATCCACCAGGGAAAACCCGATGGCCGCACAGAGAAAGCCGTTCAGCGTGTGGAGCATGGTGTCCCAACCCAGGTAGGTGGTGTAGTAGGACTGGATCTCACCCAGGATCTCCGCGGCAAAGATGAAGAGCATGATGATGATCTCCAGCGCGTTTGGCAGGTCGATTTTGAGCTGGCGCTCCAATATCGTGGGCATTAGAAACAGGATGAGGGTCAGGACACACAGAAATACATTTTCAAAGTTCCGGTTAAAGAATTGCGCGATCATCACTGCAATCACCGCAATGCGAAGCAGCAAGTAGACGGCAGCAACCTTCGGTTTTTTTCGCAGTGTCTGGTTGGCGGAGTGGATGGTGTCTCGTATCTTGTGTTTTGCCATAGGGCACACCTCTCTCCGGGCCAAAGCAGGCCCAGTCATTCTCTTTTGTCGAGTACAGTCGTTTTTTTAGTATACTCCCTCTGAAAATCTCCGTCAAGAAAACCACGGTTAAATCTGTGCCGCTTCCGCATAGAATATGCTTGGGAGGTGATGTACATGGATCTTCGCAACGAGACCATCACGGTCAAGGAGCTGCTGTCCAACCCCCGCTCCAAGGCTGTGTTCCAGCGTCGGTTCGGCCGCCTGATGAACCACCCGCTGGTGGGTGCGGCCCAGTCGCTCACGCTGCGGCAGCTGCGGGAGATGGCTTCGGTCTATCTGCCTCAGAAGGTCATCCAGGACACTCTGCGGGAGCTGCAAGAGCTCTGAGCGCAGCCGTCCCGTCTGTGTCCCGCAGGGCGGGACGGCCTATTTGGACATAACGCCACCATTTTCCATAGAAAGCCGGTTCATTTTTTGTCCCTTGTCACGGCTTGTCATGCGTGCACTTTTAGGATAGAATAAGATTATTATGGACTGCGCAGAGGGAGGGAACCGTGTTGAACATTGTACGTCAGGAGCGAAACGGCGTTCCCTTTTATTGTTGCAGCAGTTCCGACTGGTCCGGCGCTGCCCACGGGTTCTCCACCCGGCTGGGCGGCTGCTCTCCCATGCCCTGGGACAGCCTCAATCTGGGCTCCAGTCTGGGGGATGACCCTGCCCGTGTGGACGAAAATTTCTGCCGTTTCTGCACTGCCCTGGGCACCCGTGTTTCCGCTGTCGTCAAGAACAAGCAGGTGCATAGCTGCCTGATTCGAAGGGTCGGACAAGACGACGCCGTGCGCCGTCCGTCCGACCCCGCCGTTTTTTCCGCAGACGGCCTGGTCACCAACGAGCCGGGCGTCTGCCTGACCGTCTTTTCCGGGGACTGTATTCCCGTCCTGCTCTACGACCCTGTGGCCCGGTGCATCGCCGCCGCGCACGCAGGCTGGCGGGGCACCGCGGGCGGGATCGCCGCCCGTGCGGTGGAGGCCATGGCAGCGTACTACGGCTCCCGCCCCGAAAACGTACTTGCGGCCATTGGCCCCGGCATTGGGCCCTGCTGCTTTGAGACGCACCGCGATGTACCCGATGCCGTCCGTGCTCAGCTTGGGGCGCAGGCCGACCCCTATATCACCCCCCTCGCGCAGCCCGGAACGTTCCGGGTGGATCTGAAAGCCCTCAACGCCCACTGGCTCCGCCGAGCCGGTGTGACCCCCGGCCACATTGCTTGTTCCGACCGGTGCACCGCCTGCGGACTGGATGAATTCTGGTCTCACCGCATCCAGGGGCGGGAGCGCGGCAGCATGGCCGCCATGATTCAGCTCATCTGATGAGGTCCAACATCTATGATGAATTTAAACCGAATTCTTTCCCTGTCTCTCTCCGCTGTGCTGCTGCTGACCTTGACGTCCTGCGGCCCGGACGCGGCCGGGAGCGGCTCTTCCAGCCCCCCTGCTTCTGATTTCTCCCAGCAGGCGGAATCCCCGGACCAGGCGGCACAGCTTCCCTTTACGCTGGCATTTTTTCCGGAGCTCAGCCTCCACCCTGTTTTGAGCACCAGCCGGGCCAATCTGACCCTGTCCTCCCTGCTCTACGAGCCGCTTTTCCAGGTCGGCCCCCAATTTCAGGTGGTTCCCGTCCTCTGCCAGGACCACACGGTCAGTGAGGACAAGCTGACCTGGACCTTTGCGCTGCGTCCCGGCATTACCTTCTCCGATGGCACTCCCCTGACGGGCAGCACCGTGGCAGAGGCCCTGGAGCTGGCCCGCACCCCCGATTCCCGCTACGCACAGCGGCTGCGGGACATAAGCTCCATCACCGGTGACGAGCGCTCCATCACCATTACTTTGGTCCGTCCCAACGGACGGCTTCCCTTGCTGCTTGATATTCCCATCGCTCTGGGCGGCGGGACCCGGCCCGCCGGCACCGGCCCCTATGTACTGGGCGGCACGGAGGACGACCCCCGTCTGCTGGCCCGGACCGGCTGGTGGCAGTCGAATCAGTCCCTGCCGACAGAGCATTTTCCCCTTCAGACCGCCCACCAGGACGAGGATCTAATCCACGCCTTTGACACCGGGGATCTATCCTTGGTGGACGTAGACCTCATGGGCACCAACAGCCCGGTCTATGCCGCCAACAGCGAAACCCGGGATTACGCCACCACTACCATGCTCTACCTGGGCTTCAACACCCAGCGGGGCATCTGCAAGCGGGCCGATGTCCGTCAGGCCCTGTGCCGGGCGGTGGACCGGAAGGCCCTTGTTAATATCGTCTACGCCAACCACGCTTCCCCTGCCGCTCTGCCCGTCCATCCGGCCTCTGCGCTCTACGACACGGCAGTCGCCCGGCATCTGGACTATGCGCCCCAGCAGCTGCTAAACCTGCTGGCCAACACCAACACGGCCAGCCGCGAGCTGGTGCTGCTGGTCAACAGTGAAAATTCGGCCAAGCTGTCCGCGGCACAGCTCATCACCTATCAGCTGGAAGCCGCCGGTATTCCGGTCAAGCTGAAGAAGCTGCCCTTTGAATCTTATGAGGCCGCTCTGGCCTCCGGCAGCTTTGATCTATACCTGGGCGAAGTGGCTCTCACCGCCGACTTCGATCTCTCCCCCCTGCTGGTGCAGGGCGGGCCGCTCAATTACGGCGGCTGGGCCAGCCAGCAGGCCCCCGCTCTGCTGGCCGCTCTCGCCGCCGCCTCCCCCGAGGAGGCGCCCCGTGCCGCGTTGGCACTGTTTGCTCTGTTGGAGCAGGACCCGCCTTTGGCAGTCCTTTGCTTTAAAAACGGTTCCGTACTCACCCAATGGGGGCGGCTGGACGGCCTCACCCCAGTACGTGGAAATGTGTTCTATCAGTTGGAAAACTGGATCATAAAATAGGAACAGAACTAGAAAGAATTTGTGGAGGAATGGACATGAGTGTTTATCGCTGTTACTCTCGCAAGCGCCCCGGATTTGACGTGGAGGCCCAGGGGCTCTGCGCCACGCTGAAGGAGCGCCTCAGCCTGGAAGGACTCCAGTCTGTCACCATCCTGAACCGCTACGACGCCGATCAGATCGATCCCGCCGTCTACGAGCAGGCCAAGGGCATTGTGTTCTCCGAGCCTCAGGTGGATACCGTCTATGATGAGACGTTCCCCCTGCCCGAGACCGACCACCGTGTGCTGGCCGTGGAGGCTCTGCCCGGTCAGTTCGACCAGCGGGCCGACTCCTGCGCCCAGTGCATCCAGCTTATGGCCGGTGTGGAGCGCCCCCTCATTGCCTATGCCAAGCTGTATGTGCTGGAGGGTAAGCTCACCGACGCCGAGTTTGAAAAGGTAAGCGCATACCTCATCAACCCGGTGGAGAGCCGCCAGGCCTCTCTGGACAAGCCCGAGAGTCTGGTCCGCACCTACAACGTGCCCGACCATGTGGCCACCGTTGAGGGCTTCACCGCTATGGACCGCAAGGGACTCCAGGACCTGCTCAGTGAGCTGGGTCTGGCCATGGACGTGGACGATCTGAGCTTCCTTCAGACCTACTTCCGTGACGAGGAGAAGCGTGACCCCACCATCACCGAGATCCGCGTGGTGGATACTTACTGGTCTGACCACTGCCGTCACACCACCTTCTCCACCCACATTGACAAGGTGGACATTCAGGACGAGACTGTGAAGGGGGCCTACCAGCGCTATCTGGATGCCCGTGTCGAGGTCTACGGTCAGGAGAAGGCCGACAAGCGCCCCCAGACTCTGATGGATCTGGCCACCATCGGCGCCAAGACCCTGAAAAAGCGCGG
>JAHHSC010000048.1 GCA_020025455.1 Lawsonibacter sp.
CAGAAATAAAAAAACGCGCTCTCATCCCACACCTGGGACGAGAGCGGTTCGCTTCGTGGTGCCACCCAAATTCAAGCGCCGGAGCGCTCCTTTTGCCTTCTGTTGCGGGAAGGGGACCGCACCCGTCTCCGGGTCCGCTGCTGGCGCTGTCTTTGCCGAAGCCGATGCCCTGGTGCCCTCTCAGCCCCGCAAGCGGGAGGCACCTCTCTGTTGGGTGGATTTTCGGTTACTAATGCGCCGTCCTGGCGGTAAACTGATTGGGTTCATGCTACCCCATAAGCCCGCATTTGTCAAGGGTCACAGGGCAAAAGGCACCCGGTTGCTGTTGACCACTTCCCGCCAATCCAGATCGCCCCGGGCCAGACCGTGAATCAGCATTTCGGCCGTGGCCACGTTGGTGGCAACGGGGACGGACTGCTCATCGCACAGACGGGTGATATACAGCACATCCTTGTCCATCTCGTTGTCCTGGGGGGAGTTGAAAAACAGGACCATGTCAATTTCGTTGTAGATGATCCTCTGTCCGATCTGTTCAATGCCGCCATGCTCATGGGACAAAAACAGATGGACGGGCAGGCCGGTGGCGTCCGCGATCATACGACCGGTGGCGTTGGTTGCACACACCGAATGTTTGGACAGAACGCCGCAATACGCTGTGCAAAACTGGACCATCAGGTCTTGTTTCTTGGTATGGCTCATGATCGCAATGTTCATTTGACGCTTCCTCCTATATAAATCGTGTCAGGTTGGCTCCGCGCCTTCAGCGGATCCGCATGACAGGAACGTAGCGGCCGTCCAGACGCTGGGCAATGTTCCGGCAGGCCTGCGCCGCACCGGAGTGGTTCTGGACCACCAGGGGCTGGCCCATATTGGCACACAGCATCACCTTGGGGTCCTCCGGCAGCACCCCCAGAAGGGGCAGGCCGGCTGTATTCATGGCATCGTCGATGGTGGTGCGCAGCTTTCGCAGCAGCTTTGGCTGGATGCGGTTCATCACCAGGTGGACCTGGCGGATCTCGGACAGTTCCCCCACGGTGCGCTGGGCATCACGCAGGGAGCTTGCGTCGTTTGTTGCCACCACCACAACGCGATCAGCCCCGCAGATGGCCAGCCGGAATCCGGCGCCAAGACCCGCGGGGGAGTCGATCAGGATATAATCATAGTGGTCCCGCGCTGCCTTGAGCAGCGCCCTCACCTTATCTTCTGTCAAATTGGCCGGAAGATGCATGGGCGCGGTGAGCAGGGACAGATTTTTGACGGTGGGGTGGGTCACAGCGGCACGGCTGAGGGGGCAGCGCCCCAGGGCCACGTCGGTGAAATCCATCAGCGCCCGGTCGTTGAGTCCCAGGGTGATGTCCAGATTTCGAAGTCCGATATCCATGTCGATGGTCAGCACGCTCTTGCCCAGCAGAGCAAGGCTGGCTGCCACGCCGCCGGTGATAGAGGTCTTGCCCGTTCCTCCTTTCCCGGAGGTTACGGCGATGACGGTACCCATTGGAAATTCCTCCTTATCACCATAGTTCAAGTTTACCACAAAAATGGCCTTCGTCAACCATTTTTTCCTGTTTTTCAGCAAAAAAACCGTATTTTTTCCACATACCGCCCTTACAAAGGGGACTTCTGGATTTTAGCCCACCTTCTGGGATAGCCCTTCGGGGTGGGGGCCGTCTTTTCGATATCCACCACCCGATGGACCACATCGGTCCCCGGCACGGCGTAGTCGGTGATCTGGCACACCCGGCCGCCCATCTGCTGGATGGCGTGGGCCGCCTCCTGGATCTCCTGGTCGCTGTCCACCGACTTCATGGCCAGAAAATGGCCGCCCACCTTTACAAACGGAAGGCACAGCTCGCTCAAAAGCCGCAGGTCTGCCACGGCGCGGGCGGTGGCAAAGTCAAAGCTGTCCCGGAAGCCCTCCACCTGGGCCTGTTCCTCGGCACGGGCATGAATCGCCTGAATCTTGTCAAGTGAAAGTACTTCACAGACTTCTCTCAGCCAGTCCACCCGTTTGTTGAGGGAGTCCAGCAGGGTGACCTCCAGGTCGGGATTCAGAATTTTCAGGGGCAGGCCGGGGAAGCCGGCACCGGTCCCCACGTCGATGAGGGTCTTGCCCTGGAAGTCGGCATGGTTCAGCAGGGCGGCGCAGTCCAGCATATGGAGCTTGGCCACCTGATCCGGCTCCTTGATGGCGGTCAGGTTCATGACCTGGTTCTTCTCCAGAAGCATCGTGCCGTAGCGCTCCAGCAGGGCAGGGGAGTGGGCAGGGACCTTTCCCTCCAGACCCAGCTCCTTCAGGCCCGTTTCAATTATATCTCGCATGGTCAGTCTCCTATCAGCGGAAGTTGGACATCAGACCGGCCACAGCCAGAGGCACCGTGGCCGCAGCCAGCCCCCAGCACAGCACGGCAAGCAGGATGGCGGGCCACTTGCCGGGGCGGCCGGTGCTGCGCCAGCTGACAATGGACACCGCCCCCATCCCCACCAGACCGGGAAGGGTCAGCAGGGGAGGCAGGTTGCCCAGCATGGTTCCGGTAAAAAAGAAGTAGGTGGTCAGTCCCAGAAAGAGGAGGGCATAGGCCAGACCGATCCAGGCCATGGTCCGCTTCACAGGGGAGGCTGGAATATAGCCCTTCTCGTTCGGCTCCTGGTTCTCCCGGGGGGCGTTTGGTTCGGTGCTCATGTCGTTCTCCTTTTTCCTGTCCGCCAACCGGTATCCGTTAAAAATCCGAAAAACTCCAATTTTTCCAGGTCCGCAAACCCTTGGGGCGCAAGGGTTTGCGGACTTTGACCGTTCTGGAGCGATTTTCAGGGGGCAAATTGGTCCATCGTAGGAGTTTGCACGCCCCGGTTGGCTGGAAACAGGTAATTCGTTCCGTATTATTCTGCCACTTTATTCCACTTTGTATTCTTCGCTGGTTTGCGGAATTTTTTCCACATTTCGGCGAAAATTTGTGGACCGTTTACTTGTTGTTGGGGACCAGCACCGTCTTGCCGCCCATGTAGGGGCGGAGCACGGCGGGGATCTTCACAGAGCCGTCCGCCTGCAGGTTGTTCTCCAGGAAGGCGATCAGCATACGGGGAGGTGCCACCACGGTGTTGTTCAGGGTGTGGGGCAGGTAGGTGCCCTTCTCGCCCTTCACGCGCATTTTCAGGCGGCGGGCCTGTGCGTCGCCCAGGTTGGAGCAGGAGCAGACCTCGAAGTACTTCTGCTGGCGGGGGGACCAGGCCTCGATGTCGCAGGACTTGACCTTCAGATCGGCCAGGTCACCGGAGCAGCACTCCAGCTGCCGGACGGGGATGTCCATGGAACGGAACAGCTCCACGGAGTAACGCCACATCTTCTCGTACCACTCCTTGGATTCCTCGGGCTTGCAGACCACGATCATCTCCTGCTTCTCAAACTGGTGGATGCGGTACACGCCGCGCTCCTCGATGCCGTGGGCGCCCTTCTCCTTGCGGAAGCAGGGGGAGTAGGAGGTCAGGGTCTGGGGCAGGGAGGCCTCAGGAATGATCTGGTCAATGAACTTGCCGATCATGGAGTGCTCGGAGGTGCCGATCAGGTACAGGTCCTCGCCCTCGATCTTGTACATCATGGCCTCCATATCGGTCTGGCTCATGACGCCCTCCACCACGTTGCCGTGGATCATGAAGGGGGGGATGCAGAAGGTGAAGCCCTTGTCGATCATAAAGTCGCGGGCGTAGGCCAGCACCGCCTCGTGCAGGCGGGCGATGTCGCCCAGCAGGTAGTAGAAGCCGTTGCCGGACACGCGGCCGGCGGCATCCATGTCGATGCCGTTGAAGGACTCCATGATCTCGGTGTGGTAGGGGATCTCAAACTCGGGCACCACAGGCTCGCCGAAGCGCTCCACCTCCACGTTGGCGGAGTCATCCGGGCCGATGGGCACGGAGGGATCAATGATGTTGGGGATGACCAGCATGATCTTGCGGATCTTCTCGGCCAGCTCGGACTCCTTGACCTCCAGCTCAGCCAGACGGTCGGCGTTTGCCTTGACCTGTGCCTTTGCTTCCTCGGCCTCCTCCAGCTTGGAGGGGTCCTTCTTGGCCTGGCCCATCAACATGCCCACCTTTTTGCTCAGGGCATTGCGGCTGGCGCGCAGCTCATTGGCCTCGTTGACCGCAGCGCGGTTCTCTGCATCCAGCGCCAGCACCTCATCCACCAGAGGCAGCTTCTGGTCCTGGAACTTCTTCTTGATATTCTCCTTGACGATGTCGGGGTTCTCCCGGACAAACTTGATATCCAGCATAGTATTGAACTCTCCTTGTAAGTTATGATCCAAACAGTTGGATGAAATGACGGTTGTACTCCCACGGCAGGGGAGGGGGGAGGCCTGTGCCGGTTTTGTTTCACATGAAACATTTGCCCTTTACAGCCCTTCGGTTCTTTACTTGATGACCCTTTCCCGGATCTCCATGAAGCGGTCGTAGGGGGAGAAGCGGCCGTTGTCGGTCACGCTCTCCCGGGGCAGGCACTCCTGAAGGCCATCGGCCTCCAGACTTTCGATCAGCTGGCGGGCCAGGGTGTAGCGCCCCTTGCTGAACGCCTCGTTAATCTGCCAGAACCAGTCCATGGCCCGGACCGAGCGCTCCAGCCCGGCGGCCTGGGCCTGGACCTCGTCCAGGGCCTTCTCCGTCTTTTCGGCCTCGTCCAGCTTCTCCTTCAGCGCCTCGTTCTCATCCAGCACATCCTGGAGCCGCTGGGCGGCGCTGCTGCTGGTCTGCTTCAAGTCGCTGATCTGCGCCTGACTTGCATCAATGGCCTGGCGATGCTGGCGCATCTCCATGGCGAAGGTGAACAGCAGCAGCGCAAACGCCGCACCGAACAGCACGGAAACATACCGCACCACGGACCGCTCAGACTTCTTCTGGGCCGCTTCCTTTTCCTGTTCCGGAATGGGGGATGGGTCCTTTTTCTCTTCGCTCATTTGCTCAGTCCTCTCCGTGCAGGGTCTGGAGCATACCAAGCAGGCTCTCCAGATCCTCCGAATCATAGTATTCCAACTCGATTTTGCCCTTCTTGCCGTGGTGGTTGATGTGGACCTTACGGCCAAGGCGGCCGCCCAGATCCTTCTCCAGCTCCCCCAGATAGATGGAAAGGTCGGGCCCCTGGTCCGTTTCCTTGTCCTTTTTCTGCTTCTGGAGGGCCTTGACCAGGGCCTCGGTCTGCCGGACCGACAGCCGGGCCTCCACCACGCGCTTGGCGCACTCCCGCTGGAGGGCCGGGGTGGGGGCGGCCAGAATTGCTCTGGCGTGACCGGCAGAGAGGGTTCCCTCTTCCACCAGAGCCAGAATATCCTCGGGCAGAGCCAGCAGCCGCAGGGTATTGGCCACCGCGGGGCGGGACTTGCCCATGCGCTGCGCCACCTGCTCCTGGGTCAGCCCGTAGTCGTCCATGAGGGTCTGGTAGCCCTTGGCCTCTTCGCAGGGGTTCAGATCCTCTCGCTGGAGGTTTTCGATCAGGCCCAGCTCCATGACCTTGCGGTCGTCTGCCTCGATGATGACAGCGGGGACCTCGATGAGACCGGCGGCCTTAGCCGCTCTCCAGCGGCGCTCGCCGGCGATGATCTGGTAATAGCCCGTGGCCAGACGGCGCACCGTCAAAGGCTGAATGATGCCGTGGACCCGGATTGAGTCGGCCAGATCGGCCAAGCTCTCCTGGTCGAACCGCTTTCTGGGCTGGTTCAGACCGGGCTCTACCTGGGAAATGGGCAGGGTGACAAAGCCGTCGCCCTGCTGGGTCTGGAGTCCGGGATCGCCCAGCAGAGCGTTCAGTCCCCGGCCCAGCCCGTGTTCTAATTTTTGCCTCGCCATAGTAACACCTCTCTCTAGGCGCGGTTCTCTCTTGCGCCGGGATGTATCGGGACCGATACATCCCTTATGTACTTCTTAGTCTTTGTGCATGGAGTCCATCTCTTCCGCCAGCGCGTTATAGGCCTCAGCGCCGCGGGAGTATGGGTCGTAGGCGGTGACGGGCTGCCCGTAGCTGGGCGCCTCAGACACACGGACATTGCGGGGGATCACGGTGGCATACACCTGACCGGGGAAGTGGCGTTTGACCTCCTCCGCCACCTGGAGGGACAGATTGGTCCGGCTGTCAAACATGGTCAGCAGAACGCCCTCCAGCTCGATGTCCGGGTTGATGCCGCGCTTGACCAGCCGGACGGTCGCCAGCAGGTCGCTGAGTCCCTCCAGGGCGTAGTACTCACACTGGACCGGCACCAGCAGGGACCCTGCGGCGGTGAGGGCGTTGACGGTGAGCATCTCCAGAGAGGGGGGACAGTCGATGAAAATGTAGTCATAGTTGGGTGCCAGCGCATCCAGCGCCGCCTTGAGCAGCCGCTCCCGGTTTGGAATGGCGATCATCTCGATGCCCGCACCGGCCAACGCCTTGTTGGAGGGGATCACATCGCCGTAGTCGGTGTGGACCACCGCTTTTTCCGGCTCGGCCCCGTTGATGAGCACATCATAGATGTTGGGAGAGGCCGTATTCTTGTCCACTCCCATGCCGGAGGTGGCATTGGCCTGGGGGTCAAAGTCACACAGCAGGACTCGTTTTCCCAGATCATGGAGGGCGGCTGCCAGGTTGACCGTGGTCGTGGTCTTGCCAACGCCGCCTTTTTGGTTGACAACAGCGATTATTTTGGCCATAGAGTGCCTCCTTGAACTACTGTGGAAGCCCCAAACACAGCGGTCGGGGCAATATCACAGTTCCCTATTATATCAATGGACCGCTTTCTTTTCAACTGTTTTGCCCATACTATTTAAGGGAATGGCCATTTTCGGGGAAGAAATTGTTTCACGTGAAACGGCAGCCGGGGCAGAGGTGGCAGAAGCCGGCTGTTTCACGTGAAACGGGCGGGATCTGCGCGCGTCCACCCAGGTTCGGTGTCCACCTGCCTGTCTCTATGGTTCGACTACGGCGGCAGGAACAAAACCCCAGCGTCCCGCTTATACTGGGATAAGAGATACCCTCCGTTACGACCCCATCGCCCCAGACGGGGTTTGGACCCACTATCCGGATATGTGGGTTTCCTGACAACAAAGCAGAGCTCCCCTTACATAAGAATAAAGGGAGCTCTGCTGATACGGGGGCTGATGCTACGGCGCAGCCTTTCTTGGAATGTGTATGGTCAACAAAATCTCATCCTCCCGGTCCTCCCGGCGGCACTGGGCATCGACCCCCGCCGACCGCATCAGATCCAGGCTGCGGGTGATCGTGTTGAGGAACAGTCGTACATCCTTTACGATAAACAGCGGCTTTTTTCTGGGTTTCTCCTGCTTCTCGGCCAGGATACGCTCCACCATGGCCTCCGTCTGGGCCACCGTGAGCTTGTGCGCCACCACCGCATCGGCGCAGTCCAGCTGCTGTCCGGGGGTGGGCAGCCGCAGCAGGGCCCGGCCGTGGCGTTCGGTGGCCCCGCCGTCCCGCAGCCGTCTGAGGGCCTCGGAGGGCAGCTTCAAAAGCCGCAGCTTGTTGGCCACCGCCGACTGGCTCTTTCCCACCCGGCGGGCCGTCTCCTCCTGGCTCAGGTGGTACACGTCCATAAGCCGGCGCAGCGCCAGGGCTTCCTCCCAGAAATCCAGATCCTTTCGCTGGACGTTCTCCACCAGCGCCAGCAGGGAGGAGGCCTGATCGTCCGCCTGAACCGAGAGACATGGCACTTCCTTTAACCCAGCCAGCTTGGCGGCCCGCAGCCGCCGCTCGCCCGCCACCAGCTCCCAGCCACTGGGGCCGCGGCGCACGGTCAGCGGTTGAAGCACCCCCAATTCCCGGATGGACTCAGCCAGCTCCTCCAGCTTGGCCTGGTCGAATACCGCTCTTGGCTGGTTGGGGTTGGGCAAAATATCCTCCACGGACAGGAACATGACCCGTCCGCTCTCAAATATTCCCCGTCTGGGCAGCAAACGCATACCGGACATCCCCTCTCACATAAGATAACGATACAGCAGGCTTCGCTTCGCCCGCCTTCTCCTATAGTTTACCATATATTTCCATATAAAAGGTCGAACGCTGTCCCAGTCCAAAATAATCTGTTTTTCCTGCAAGAACGACAGACGAAGGGGCCTTATCTTGCAAATTCAGCGTCCGCTGGCCCGCGGAATTAAAAAATAAGCGGTTCTGGGTCTTGTCAAAATACACAATTTCCGCTATAATTATAACAATAGTCCATGCGGATGGCCCAAAGGCCAGTTGTGTAATGGGGCGGTTCCGGGAAAATCCGTCCTTTTGACGCCCTTTGTTTGGAACCATGCGCAAACTTGAAAGGAGTGGTTTTATGAAACAGAAGAAGTTTCCTCTGGCATTTTGGATCTTTATTGGCCTGCTGGTCGGTATCGTCGGCGGTCTGGTCCTGATGCCCCTGTCCAACGGTCTGGACATCGCCAACGGGTACATCAAGCCCTTTGGCACCATTTTCCTGAATCTGCTGAAGTTCGTTGTGGTGCCCATCGTCCTGTTTTCCATTGCCTCCGGCGTGATCTCCATGCAGGATATCAGCCGTGTGGGTTCCGTGGGCGGCAAGACCGTGGTTTATTATATGTGCACCACCGCTTTTGCTGTGTTCCTGGCTCTGGTGCTGGCCTCGATCGCCAAGTCCATGGGTCTCTTTGTCCCCCTGCAGACCTCCGGTCTGGAGTTCACCCCTCCCGAGGGGCAGAGCCTTATGACCACCATTGTCAACATCTTCCCCAGCAACGCTCTGGCTCCTCTGGTCAACGCCTCCATGCTCCAGGTCATCGTGATCTCCCTGCTGCTGGGCTTCGGCATCCTGCTGGCCGGTGAGAAGGGTCTGGTAGCGGCACAGCTGGTGGACTCCTTCAACGAGGTGTTCATGAAGATCATGGACCTCATCATCAAGCTTTCTCCCATCGGCGTGGCCTGCCTGATCTGCCCCGTCATCGTGGAGAACGGCCCCTCCATCATCAAGGACCTGGTGGCTGTGCTGGCCGTGGCTTATGTGGGTTACATCCTCCACGCTCTCCTGGTCTATTCCCTCACCGTGAAGGCCATGGGCGGCGTTTCTCCCATCCAGTTCTTTAAGGGCATGGCCCCCGCCATTATGATGGCGTTCTCTTCCGCCTCCTCGGTGGGCACGCTGCCCTTCACGCTGGAGTGCTCCGAGCGTCTGGGTGCCCGCCGTGAGGTCGCTTCCTTCGTGCTGCCTCTGGGCGCCACCATCAACATGGACGGCACCGCCATCTATCAGGGCGTGTGCGCCGTGTTCATCGCCACCGCCTTCGGCATCAACCTGTCCATAGGCCAGATGCTCACCATCGTGCTCACCGCCACGCTGGCCTCCATCGGCACCGCCGGTGTGCCCGGTGCAGGCATGGTCATGCTGGCCATGGTGCTGCAGTCCGTCAACATCCCGGTGGAGGGCATTGCCCTGGTGGCCGGCATCGACCGTATCTTCGATATGGGCCGTACCACCGTGAACATCACCGGCGATGCTGCCTGCGCTGTCATCATCTCCAAGCTGGAGGACAAGAAGGCCGCCCGTACCAAGGCCGCCCGCACCTGATTTTTGCAACGGAAAAGCCCCCTGCCACTGGCAGGGGGCTTTTTGTTTTTTCGGTGCAGGCGGTATCTTTGTTAGTCTTTCTGCGGCTCTACCGCCGTCTCGCGGTA
>JAHHSC010000049.1 GCA_020025455.1 Lawsonibacter sp.
AAGACCAGAATGGGTAAGATGGCCAAGGGTCCCGAGGAGGGTCACGCTATTGCCATGAAGAACCTGGAGGCTCTGCGTTCTGCTGGCAAGGCTCCTGCTCCCAAGGCTACTGCCAACAAGTAAGTTCTACTTAGAAAGGAATCGTTATTGTGAGAATTGAGCGTCTCCCGTGGGAGGCTGTTTCCGGCCAGATTTTCCATGCCCAAGAACCGAAACCCCGTAAAAAGTGGGTGCAGGTTGGCGGCTGGATCCTGTCTGTGGTCCTTATGATCTTTGGCGTGACGACAAAGTTCTGGGTCCTCTCGATCCTTGGACTTCTGTATCTGCTGGCCCTGATCATGAAAAAGGAAATTGTGGTCACGAAACGTGGCGTTGAGACCTTTTACCAGATGTACATCACCACCCAGTACGAAATCTGGAATTGGAGCGAACTGGGCTACGTCCTGTATGAGGACCGGAACAAACCCGGTCTGACGGCTCTTCTATTCAACCGGGGCGACCGGGTGAAGCGGCTGTACTTCAAAAACGAGGATGCCGTGAAGATCGTCGAGATGGTGAAAGCGGATCATCCCAAGGTCCTCACCGGTGAGGCGGAAGATTACAGCAATACGGATATCAAGAGTAAAAGTAGAAAGAAATCCTGATCCAAAACAGGTCCCGAAGGAGTGATCCTTCGGGACCTGTTTTTTGACTGGGGCGGGAAACGTAAGCCAGGCGTCGGAACGAAACGGGATGCCGGAGAAAATGCTGGCATAGCCATCCTGTCCGACGCAGCAAAGCATGGTCAGCAGGGGCCATATGTGTGTTCGGACCGTGCCCTCCTATGGAACGGTCCCGGATACGCAGCAAGGCGGCGATGCGGCAATCCAAAATACGAACGGCCTGTCGTCTGGAGCTCCAGACGACAGGCCGTTTCTAACCTTATAAAAGGTTTCGTTCAAAAAGTGCTTCCGGCTTTTTAGGGTCACGTCAATGGCTTACACACGCTCTGCACTTTACCGGACCAGGTTTAGGTAGTCGCTGGACACATAGCCCAGGGCGGCCTGGTTTTGATCGTTGAGGAAGAGAACACGGTACCAACCGGTCACTTGTTCCAAAACAACAACGCGGGTCTCGTTTTTCAGAGTATCCACGGTGGAGTACTCCTTGCCGGGGCCGGACCGGACACGGAGGCCGGCCTTTGCGTCGTGGACCACACCGATCTGGGTGGAAGGCTGACAGGTCACGGTGGTGCTGGCGGTCTGCCCACCGGCAGAGGCGGTGATGGTGACGGTGACCGGCTCTGTACCGGTGTGGAGGTTGGTCACGACGCCCTCGGGGGAGACGGCTGCGCTGGCGGGAGCACTGCTGGTCCAGACGAGCTGGGCATCAGCGGGCACGTGGCTGGCGGTCAAAGAGCCGGTCTCCCCGCTGCGGAGCTCCAGAGACAGGGGGCTGACGGCCATAGGACCGCTCTGGGGTGTGCTGGGGCGGTCGGGGTCTGTGGGAGCGGGGGGATTGACCGGAGCAGGAGGATCGGTTGGCACATTGGAAATGGGGGTGTGCTCCATGACGTTGTGCAGGAGGGCCGCCGCAGCGGCGCGTGTCATATTGTCCCTGGGCATGACCTTACCGGCGGAACCGGACACCAGCTTCTGGGCCGTCAGAGTGGCGGCGGGCAGCTTGGCGTAGTCAGAAATCTGATCTTTGTCCGTAAAGAGATCCAGTGCGCTCAGGCTGGCGTCTGGAATGGGCTTGCCCAGCAGGGGCATTGCCCGATACAGGATGCTGAACGCCTGCTCACGGGTGATCTTGTCACGGGGGAGGAAACGGCCGTCACCTGCACCGGCGGCCAGGCCAACGCTCTGGGCCCAGGACAGCGCGTTAAAGTAGTAGTCCTGTTTGGTGACGTCTGTGAAGGTGCAAGGGGCCTTGGGGGCGGGGGCGCCCATGGCGTTGTGGAGCATCACGATAAAGTCAGCGCGCTGAACGGTCAGATCGGGGCCAAACTGGGTGCCGTTGATCCCTTTGACGATGTGGTGCTGGTAGCAATACTCGACCGCGTCATAGGCCCAGTGCTCCGGGCCGACGTCCAAATGGACATTAACGGAAGAAAAGGGGATGGTCTTAGTCTGGCCACCGACCACGGCGGTGATCGAGCCGCTGCCGGCCGCGCCGGAGGGGGTAAAGAGGCCGGTGGGGGACATGGTCCCGATGTCACCCACCACGGACCAGGTTACCGGTGCGGTGTCGCGGAGGGCCAACCGATTCCAGTAGCTGCCCGAAACGCCCAGCTGAATGGGTTCGCCGGGTTTGCCGGACAGTGCGGTGAGGGGGGCATGGGATTCACTCTGGGTGGTGTACACCTCCAGACTGGTGAGGGAATCGACCACATGGATCTGGAAGGAGCCCTCCAGCCCGGTGGAGGGGGAGTAGAGGCGGATGGTATCCGTGCCGGGGGTGCCCAGGGCGGTGTAAACGCCGTTCTGAATCAGACCCAGACCGCGCTCGGAGGAGTAGAGCACGTCGCTGGGGGCCTGGCCCAGGGGATTCATGGCATTGTCCAGCACACGGACGGAGGGGAGGTTCATGGAGGAGCCGGACAGCACAACGGAGCCATCCTCGGCGGCAATCAGCCGGGCGGGCCGTCCATCGCCTTTCTGATCGGTGACCAGAAGGAGGAACGTGGCGCAGCTGCGGGCCTTGCCGTCAGAGGGGCGGTTGATGATGGAGGTGCTGGACTGGCCGGGCAGACAGACGGAAATGGCGGTGGAGCCGCCGCCGTCCAGGTTTACGGCCCAATCACAGCCCTGAGCCAGCAGCTCCTCGGCCAGATCCAGCTGGCTGAGACCGGCAGAGTGGCCCTGCTGCCGCCCATCGACTGCGTAAAGAAACAGAGTTCCGTCCGGCTTTACGCCCAGTGCGGTGCGGGGTGCGCGGCCGTTCTTGGTGTAGGTCCAGCCGTCCGGGTTGGTGAGCGCGCCGTTCTGGATCATCACATCGCCAACCCCGCCCGCCCACTGGGCGGCAGACAGCGCAGGGTCGCTGGCGGAGGTCTGCAAGGTGATCTGGTCCCCCACCTGGAAGGACTGGAACACGGTCGATTGACCGGCGCGGTCATCACAGGTGAGAATATACTCATCGGGGCCGATCTGCATGGGCTGGTCGGAGGAAAGCACCTCCGTGACGTGCATGGACAGCTGGGCGTTGACCGTGAGCTTGGCGGAGGGGTCATCCAGCTTCATCCTTACGAACCAGCCGGGGGTGGTGGTCCGGGTGGACACGGTGGAGAAGTCGTAGTTCAGCAGATAGATGCCGCCGGTAGCGGTTCTGGCTTTGTTGAAGTGGCTGGGATTGAGCACGCTTCCGGTTCGGCTGTTGGTCAGGGACATGTCCACCTCGGGCCGGCCAGTGAGCGTGACCTTGCCGTCGGTGATGAGCATGGCGTAGCTGGAAGCACTGAAAGCATGGGAGGACTTATAGACGCCGTTCTCCACCACAATGCCCAGCGGCACGCCGTTGGCGGTGGAAAAGAAGTCGGTGTTGATGGCCCCGAGCACCTGGTAGCCCAGAGACTGGGCGTTCTTCACCGCCTTATTTATGGTGGCAGCGCCATAGATGGTGCCGTCAGACTGGAGCAGGATGGGTTTCACGGCGCTGTCAGGAGCCAGCTCCAGGGAGAAACTCTCCACGCGCCGGGTTTCGTGCTCGGTGATGGTGTTATGGTAGACAAGACCGGGCAGCAGGGTTTGATCGGTCTTGAGCCGCTTGGCACCTGCGTCAGCATAGACGGTCGGAATGAGAAGCGCTGCGGACAGAACAAGAGCCGCTGTTCGCCGCAGCAGAGAAGAAAATGTTGTCTTTTTCATGGGTGCTCCTTTTTACAATGTAGGCCGTAAGGAATGAACCCATTATAGCAGAGAGAGAAGGGCGATTCAATGGAAAAAGATGAACGAGCCCCCTGTATTTATGGTCGGTGCGTCTGGTCGGATGGGCCAAGACGAGGCAAGCAGAAGCAGCCTATGCCGGTATCGCACACGAGAGAAGCGCAAAAAATAAACGGAGGAACCGGTCTCCCGGTTCCTCCGTTTCAGGCGGTTTCTTAGCCGAAGTAACGCTTCAGCAGGCCCTCAAAAGCCTTGCCGTGGCGGGCCTCGTCACGGGCCATCTCGTGGACGGTGTCGTGGATGGCGTCCAGACCCAGCTCCTTGGCCTTCTTAGCCAGCTCGAACTTGCCCATGGTAGCGCCGTTCTCAGCATCGACACGCATCTCCAGGTTCTTCTTGGTGGAGTCGGTGACGACCTCGCCCAGCAGCTCAGCAAACTTAGCAGCGTGCTCAGCCTCCTCCAGGCCGGCCTTCTCCCAGTACATACCGATCTCGGGGTAACCCTCGCGGTGGGCCACACGGGCCATGGCCAGGTACATACCGACCTCGGTGCACTCGCCCTGGAAGTTCTCGCGCAGACCCTTCAGGATCTCCTCGTCAACACCCTTGGCGACACCGACAACGTGCTCAGCGGCCCAGGTCTTTTCACCGGACTGCTCCTTGAACTTCTCAGCAGGGGCCTTGCAGATGGGGCAGAACTCGGGGGCAGTGTCACCCTCGTGGATATAACCGCAGACCGTACAAACAAATTTCTTCATGCTAATTCCTCCTCAATAATGTTGGTTTGATTTTTTAAACAGGTTTTGCAGGTTCCGTAGAAAATAAGCTCATGCCGGATGACGGAATAACCATACTGCTGACTTACCGTCTGGTCCAGCTCCAGGTGGGGTGTGATTTCAGGAAGGTCAATGACCGCGCTGCACTCGTTGCATACAAAGTGACTGTGCGGCAGGGTGTTGCCGTCAAAACGCTCTTGCCCATTGACGACACCGACGCTCTTGATCTCGCCTCGCTCCTGGAAAAAGGTCAGGTTGCGATACACCGTGCCCAGACTGAGGTCTGGATGATGAGGCTTCAGAGTCTGGTAAATCCATTCAGCCGAAGGGTGGCAGTCGGTGCTCCGGATTGCATCCAGGATGGCGGCCCGCTTCTTGCTATTACGGATCACGTGGTTCACTCCTTAACGATATTAGTTCTTATTTACAATACGGATCATACCATATCTTTCTCCGTTTGTAAAGGGGTTATGCAAAAAAAATTGGAGTCTTTTTCAGACTCCAATTTTTTTAGAATTCCAGCTCCAGAAGAACGGGGCAGTGATCGCTGCCCTCCACGGAGGAGAGAATCTCGGCGCGTTTGATGTTGTCACGCAGGCGGTCGGACACCAGGAAGTAGTCGATGCGCCAGCCTGCGTTGTTCTGCCTGGCATGGAACCGGTAGGACCACCAGGAGTAAGCCCCCACCGCAGTGGGGTGGAGGGAACGGAAGGTGTCGGTGAAGCCGGCCTCCAGCAGGCGGGTGAATTTCTCACGCTCCTGATCGGAGAAGCCCGCGTTCATCCGGTTGGCTTTTGGGTTTTTCAGGTCGATCTCCTGATGGGCCACATTCATGTCGCCGCAGACCACCACGGGCTTTTTCTGGTCCAGCGCCTGAAGGTAGGCCCGGAAGGCATCGTCCCAGGCCATACGGTAATCAAGCCGCTTGAGTCCGTCCTGGGCGTTGGGCGTGTAGACGGTGACCAGGTAAAAGTCGGGGTACTCCAGCGTGATGGCGCGGCCCTCCCCCACATGAGCGGGGTCATCAATGTCGTAGTTGACGGACAGGGGTTCCTCCTTGGCGAAGATGGCGGTGCCGGAGTAGCCCTTTTTTTCGGCGGAGTTCCAGTACGCCCAGTAGCTGCCCAGATCAAAGTCGGCCTGACCGGGCTGCATTTTCGTCTCCTGCAAGCAGCAGAAGTCGGGGGACTCGGCCTGTAAAAAGTCAAAGAAGCCCTTCTTGGCGCAGGCGCGCAGACCGTTTACGTTCCAGGAAATATAGTTCATAGGGGTAAGCCTCCTTATGACGTTCGATTGTGTGGCACATTTTAGCACAGGGCGGCCTTAATTTCAAGAATCTTGACGCGATGTGCGGTATTTAAGCAAGTATACATTGAAAAAAAAGCGGCCTTTTGATATAATGTAACATCCAATAATATGACGGTTTTTGCGAGTAACCGGGACGGGCCGCGGGCCCTTCCGGGAAACGTGGGGTGTTAGTTTGTACTTAAAAGCATTGGAGATCCAGGGGTTCAAGTCCTTCCCGGACAAGACCGTTCTTACCTTCGGCGAGGATATCACCGCCATCGTGGGGCCCAACGGATCTGGAAAATCCAATCTCTCCGACGCCATCCGCTGGGTCATGGGCGAACAGTCCACGCGTGCCCTCCGGGGCGGCAAGATGGAGGACGTGATTTTCGGCGGAACTGCCAAGCGCAGGCAGACGGGCTACGCCGAGGTCTCTCTGGTGCTGGACAACACGACCCACATCTTCGACATGGAGGAGTCCGAGGTCATGGTGACCCGGCGGTATTACCGCTCCGGAGAGAGCGAATACTACATCAACCGCCGGTCTGTCCGCCTGCGTGACGTGAACGAGCTGTTTATGGACACCGGCATGGGCCGGGAGGGCTACTCCATCATCGGCCAGGGCAAAATCGACGAGATCCTGTCCGTCAAGTCTGCCGACCGCCGTGAGGTCTTTGAAGAGGCGGCGGGCATCTCCCGCTACCGCCACCGCAAAGAGGATGCCGAGCACAAGCTGGAGCGCACCGAGGAGAACCTGCTCCGCATCAACGATAAAATTGCCGAGCTGGAGCTTCAGGTGGAGCCTCTGCGTGTTCAGAGCGAGAAGGCCCAGAAGTTTCTCACCTACCAGCGGGAGCAGAGAGGGCTTGAGATCGCCGTCTGGCTGGATACGCTGGAGCGGCTGCGCGCCAACCACATCCGCCTGGAGACCGACTACCAGGAGGCATCCCGCCAGAAGGACCAGGCCAAGGCGGCCCAGGAGAAAGCCTTTGCCGCAGCTGAGTCCTTTTCCGCTGAAATGCGTGAGAAGGATGTGGAGGCTGACCGGCTCCGCTTTGAGAACCAGGGCCGTCAGGCCAAGGCCAATGAACTGGAGTCCTCCATTGCGGTTTTAAAGAACAACATCCAGCACAACACGCAGTCGGCCCAGCGTATTCAGGCCGACCTACAGCAGCAGGAGGGCCGTGAGGACTCCCTGACCGCCCAGATCGACCAGCGCCGGGCCAGACTGGACGAGATCGAAGCGAATCTGGCCAAGGGCCGGGAGACCCTGAACCAGCGCAGCGCCCAGGCCGCAGAGGCGGCCGGAAGGGCGGGTACGCTGGCCCGTGAGCTGGAAGAACTGCGTGACCGGGAGGCCCTTCGTGCCGCCGATGCCGCCGATGCCAAGGCCCTGCTCTCTGCGCTGGCCGCCGCCGCCCAGGAGGTGCTGGACCGGGACGGCAGCGTCCGCCGGGAAGCCAGCGACCTGGAACTCCAGCTGGAGGAGGCCGAAGCTCAGGTCAAAAAGGCGAAGAAGCAGTATGAGGACAGCCTGGAGGAGCGGGACTCCTTAAATAATATCATCAGCGGCTACAACCTGCGGGCCGAATCCCGCCAGAAAAAGGCGGACGAGGCCAGAAATCGGCAGATGAAGCTCCAGATGGACCAGGGCGCCCTGCACGCCCGCATCGATATGCTGGCTGAAATGGAGAAGCTCCATGAGGGCTACTCCAAGGCGGTCAAGCTGGTCATGGGCGAGGCACAGCGGGGCGGTCTCCGGGGCATCCACGGCCCTGTGGCCGACCTTTTAAAGGTACCCGACCAGTACACCGTGGCCATCGAGACGGCTCTGGGCGGCGCCATGCAGAACATCGTGGTGGACCGGGAGGAGGACGGCAAGGCCGTCATCCAGCTTTTGAAGCGCCGGGACGCAGGCCGAGCCACCATCCTGCCCCTGAGCGCCATCCGACCCGGACAGCTCCGGGAGGCCCAGAGTCTGGCCGGTGAGCCGGGCTTTGTGGGGGTGGCGGACCGGCTGGTGTCCTTCCAGCCCCAGTATCAGAACATCGTTTCCAATCTTCTGGGCCGGGTGGCCATCCTGGAGAACCTGGATGCAGCCATCCCTGTGGCCCGGAAGTACGGCTATAAATTCCGCATCGTTACGTTGGACGGACAGGTGCTCAACCCCGGCGGTTCCATGACCGGCGGCTCGGCCAGCCGAAGTGCCGGCATCCTGAGCCGGGCCAACGAGCTGGAGCGGCTCCGCAAACAGGAACAGAGTGTCCGCCAGCAGATGACCGAGGCCGACCGGCTTCTGGCCGAAGCCCAGCGGGAGTGTACCGCCGCAGGCTACGAACTGGAGACGGCCCGGAGCCAGCTGCGTTCCTGGGAGGACGCGGTGCTGAAAAACGAGGCCGCTCTGTCCCACTGTAAGAGCGTGGCGCAGGAGCTGGACCGCCGCCGGGGGGACCTGGCGAGGGAGCTGGAGGAGCTGAACGGGCGCTCCACCCAGATCGAGCAGGACACAGCTGCCGCCCGTGCCCGCATCGAGGAGCTGGAGGGCCAGGCCGCTGCGCTGAAGGCGGAGGCCGCGGGCAAGTCCAAGGGGCAGACCGACTTGCAGCAGCGCTCCGCCGAGATCGCCAGCCAGGTGGCCCAGATCACGGCCGAGCAGGCCGCGCTGGAGGCAGAGCGGGACGCCACCCGTTCCGGTCTCAGCGAGCTGGAGGAACTGAAAACCAGCATCGCAGGTGACCGCAGCCAGAGCCAGGCCCTGATGGCGGACTACGAGAACAAAAACAAGGGGTTTGCGGCTGAAATCGGCCAGAAAGAGGAACTTCTGGAGTCGATCCGGCTGAAAAGCAGGCAGCTGGAGGAAGATCTGTCCCGCCTGAACCGGGAGAAGATCGCCCTGGAGGGCGAGCGCGTGAAGGCGTCCCGGGAGAGCCAGAGCCGCAGCGAGGAGCTGCTGCGCCTGGAGGGCGAGGTGTCCCGTTTGGAGCAGAAGAAGGTGTCCTCCTCAATGGAGGAGCAGCAGCTGTTGGATAAGCTGTGGGACACCTACGAGCTGAGCCACGAGGCGGCCCGCCAGCAGAAGGCGGA
The DNA here is from genome assembly GCA_020025455.1 of Lawsonibacter sp. Taxonomy (GTDB): domain Bacteria; phylum Bacillota; class Clostridia; order Oscillospirales; family Oscillospiraceae; genus Lawsonibacter. The sequence continues at coordinate 9,014 of JAHHSC010000049.1, forward strand.
GATCGACTCGGTGCCCCGCGCCAGCCGCCGGATCGCCGAGCTGAAAAAGGCCATCGGCGCATTGGGCAGCGTGAACGTGGGCGCCATTGAGGACTACCAGCGGGTCAACGAGCGCTATACCTACCTCACCGACCAGCGGGACGACGTGGAGAAGGCCAAACGCGAGCTGGAAGCGATCATCGCCAAGATCACCGGGGAGATGAAAACCATCTTTGCCCGGGAGTTCCAGACCATCAACGAGGCATTCGGTCAGACCTTCCAGGAGCTGTTTGGCGGCGGGCAGGCCCGGCTGGAGCTGGAGGACCCCGACGATATTCTAAACTGCGGCATCGAGATCAAGGTCCAGCCCCCCGGCAAGGCCCTGAAAATCATCACGCTGCTGTCCGGCGGCGAGAAGGCCTTTGTGGCCATCGCCCTGTATTTTGCCATCTTGAAGGTCCGCCCCACCCCCTTCGTCGTCATGGACGAGATCGAGGCCGCCCTGGACGATAACAACGTGGTAAAATTTGCCCGCTATATGCGGAGCATGGCGGAGAAAACCCAGTTCATCGTCATCACCCACCGCAG
>JAHHSC010000005.1 GCA_020025455.1 Lawsonibacter sp.
GCGCAAAAAGGGCGCGGAGCAAAGCTCCGCGCCCTTACCATATTTGGCAGTAAGTCCAGAATTACTCGATGCCCTCGAAGTTATCGAAGTTGGGGACATACTTCTCGACCAGATCCAGCAGAGCACCGCTGTACACGATCTCCTTGCAGGCCTGGATGTCGGGCCAGATCTCGCGGTCAACCTCGAAGAAGTCAACCTTGGAGCGGACCAGATCATAGATGGCCTGGTGCAGGGGGGTGATGCCCTGGCCGTGGGTGTTGATGCGGCGACGGATGTCGATGGCCTGGCAAGCGGTCATCAGCTCCAGAGCCAGGCAGTCCAGGGTGTTCTTCACGATGAAGCCAGCCTTACGACCTGCGGTAGTACCCATGGACACGATGTCCTCCTGGTTTGCGGAGGAGGGGATGGAGTCCACGGAAGCGGGGTGAGCGTAGACCTTGTTCTCGGACACCATGGAAGCGGCGCAGTACTGAACGATCATATAGCCGGAGTTGACACCGCCCTCGGTGGTCAGGAAGGGGGTCAGGCCGTTGGACAGAGCGGCGTTGACCATACGCTCGGTGCGGCGCTCGGAAGAGTCAGCCAGCTCGGAAGTGGCAATGCCCAGAGCATCGAAGGGGATGGCCATAGGCTCGCCGTGGAAGTTGCCGCCGGAGATAACAGCCTCGTCCTCCAGGAACATCAGGGGGTTATCGGTGACAGCGTTCAGCTCGCGCTGGACCTTGTCCAGAACGTAGTCCAGGCAGTCGCGGCAAGCGCCGTGCAGCTGGGGGATGCAGCGCAGGGCGTAAGCATCCTGCACGCGGTCGCTCTGGCAGTTATCCAGAATCTCAGAGCCCTCCAGCAGCTTGGCCATGTTGGAGGCAACCTGCATCTGGCCCTTCTGGTGGCGGACCTGGTGGATACGGGGGTCGAAGGCGTTGCGCAGGCCGGTCAGACCCTCGAAGGACAGGGAGCTGATGATATCACCCATCTGAGCGGCACGGATGGAGTCGTACAGAGCCAGGGAGCCCACGGAAGTCATGGCGCAGGTACCGTTGGTCAGACCCAGGCCTTCCTTGGAAACCAGGGTGTCGAAGGTCTCGATGCCGGCCTTGGCCATAGCCTCGGCACCGGTCATGACCTCGCCGTTGAACTTGGCCATGCCCTTGCCCAGCAGAGGCAGAGACATATGAGCCAGAGGAGCCAGGTCGCCGGAGGAGCCCAGAGAGCCCTTCTGGGGAACGACAGGGACAACGCCCTTGTTCAGCATATCGACCAGCTTCTGGACCAGCTCGGGACGAACGCCGGACACGCCCACGCACAGAGCGTTGGCACGCAGCAGCAGCATGCCGCGGACGACCTCGTCATCATAGGGGTCACCCATGGCGGTGCAGTGGGACAGGATCAGGTTGGTGGACAGCTGATTGGACATCTCCTTGGAGACGGCCACGCGCTGGAAGTCACCGAAACCGGTGGTAATACCATAAGCCACACGGCCCTCGTTGGCAATCTTCTCTGCCAGAGCGCGGGACTTCTTCATGGCCTCCATAGCAGAGGGGGCCAGCTCAACGGTAGCGCCGAAGCGGGCAACACCCACGAAGGTCTCAAGGGTCAGGCTGTTGCCGTCGATGACGACGTGCTTGACGTTCTGGGGATGAATAATCATTTGAAAAACTCCTTCCAACGTAATTGTATTGTTGATTAAGGGCGTTTCCTCTCCCGTTCGGCATACCGGACCGAAGAGGATTTCCCGGGATCACAACGTAATCGCCTCAGGCTCGAGGCTTCTTACACAAACTGAGACACGATGATGCCGGCAAGCATCAGGGGAATACTGAAGTGCAGGAAGCCGGGCACACAGGTATCCCAGATGTGGTCGTGCTGACCGTCGGCATTCAGGCCGGAGGTGGGACCCAGCGTTGTGTCGGAGGCGGGGGAGCCGGCGTCGCCCAGTGTGGCGGCGGCGGTAATCAGCAGAATGGTTGCGGCATTGGAGAAGCCCATCTGCTGGCACAGAGGGACATACAAAACCGCCAGAATCGGAACCGTACCGAAGGAGGTGCCGATGCCCATGGTGATGAGCATACCGATCAGGGTGATGACAACCGCGGCAACCAGCTTGCTGCTGCCCATGATACCCACGGCAGACTTGACCAGCTCATCGACGCCGCCGGTGGCCTTAATGACCTCGGCAAACCCGCCGGCAATCAGCATCACGAAGGAGATAAGACCCATGGTCTTGATGCCGCCCAGCACCTGGTCGTCAACCTGGTCCCACTTGATGGCACCAAAGACGATCATGACCATCACACCGGCCAGCGCGCTGAGGGCCAGGGCCTCGGTAAGGACCTGGACCACCACCACAATGACGATGGCGGCAAAGGTGACATAGTGGCGATACTCCAGCTTCTCGCTGATGGCATCGCTGGCGGAGGTGTCGGCCTTCACCATTTTGTATTCACGGGGCTTGCGGTAGCTGATAAACACGGCAACCAGCAGACCCAGGATCATGGCCAGAGCCAGCACCCAGTTGATGGCTGTCACGTCACCGATGGTGACGGGCATCCCGTTGGCGGTGAGGTTATCGCTGACGATTCCCTGGAAGATAAAGCCGAAGCCGAAGGGAATTGCGATATAGGGCGCCTTGTGACCGAAGGCGATGGCGCAGGCCACGGCGCGGCGGTCCAGCTTCATCTCGTTCATCATGGCCAGCAGAGGGGGAACCAGGATGGGAATGTAGGCAATGTGGACGGGGATCAGGTTCTGGGAGAGGACTGCCACAATGGTCAGAATTCCGATCAGGACCAGAGGCTTGCCTCCGATCACTCTGGAAAGCTTCTTGCACAGGATGTCTGCAAGGCCCGTGGTGGCAATTGCCGTTGCAAAGGTGCCCAGCAGCATATAGGCCAGTGCCGTCTCGGCATTGGCCGAAAACCCATGCGTCAGCAGGCTCATAATGGAGTTGCCGGTTTCTGCGGTGATGGGAAGTCCGCCCACCACGCCGCCGACGAAGCAGGCGATCAGCATGGACAGCACCACATTCAGCTTCATCAGGCACAGCACACACAGCACAAGTACCGCAATGGTCACCGGATTGGTAAGGATCGACATAGAACAGAATTCCTCATTTCTTCATAAAATAAACGATTTTGTTCCACGAGCGTGGAAAATAGGGATATCATTCTTCTGCCCATCTTCGCCTGCCTCTATTCTTTAGACCATGGCAAAACGCGCTTACTGGCAAAAGAGAATATCAGATTCCACAAAGAGAAGTTTTGAACAACCCCTACCAATCTGTATGGTATCACAGTCTTTTGTAAAAATCAACAAATTTCTGGTCTGTGCCAAAAATTTGTTTGTACGTTACCGCTCCATTTCGCTAATGTTCTGCTTCTTTATCCGCCTGCTATGCCAGTTTATAAAACCTTCTGTTGACCAGCCAAAAGCTGGTTTTTACCCGTTATTCTCTGTGCTCCTGCTTGTTTTTTCTTTAAAAAATGGTATAATGTTTCGTATATCACCCTTGATCGTTCGGGCTTTTTTCCCTCTTTTTTTCCAGCATTTTCTTTTTCGGCATTTTGACGACATTCTACCCGCCAACTGCCGATAACAGCCCGCGATTCGTCCAAATCTACACCAAACGGAAGGTATCTACTATGGAAAAGACCACCAGAACCATCGCTCCCGCCGAAGTGGAACGGCAGCTTGCGCTGTGCGACCAGATTGCGGAGCTCACCGCCCAGTGGCCTGAGCAGCCGCTGGCCTGCGTACACACCTATGGCTGCCAGCAGAACGAGGCCGACTCCGAGCAGCTGCGGGGTTATCTGGCCCGGATGGGCTACGGCTTTACCGACGACCCGGAGAAAGCCCGCCTCATTCTCATCAACACCTGCGCCATCCGGGAGCACGCCGAGCAGCGTGTGCTGGGCAATGTGGGCCAGCTGATCCATGTGAAGCGCCGCAACCCCGATGTGCTCATCTGCCTGTGCGGCTGCATGATGCAGGAGCCCCAGGTGGCCCAGAAAATCAAGGAATCCTACCGTCATGTGGATCTGGTTTTTGGCACCCACGCTCTGTGGCGCTTCCCCGAGATGGTCAAGTCCCTGCTCACCCACCGCAGCCGCATCTTCCAGTCCCCCGACGAGGCGGGCAGCATCGCCGAGGGCATCCCGGTGGTCCGGCAGGACAAGGTAAAGGCCTGGGTGTCTATCATGTACGGCTGCAACAACTTCTGCTCCTACTGCATCGTGCCCTACACCCGCGGCCGGGAGCGCTCCCGCCAGCCCCAGCTCATTCTGGACGAGGTGCGCCAGCTGGTGGCCGAGGGCTATAAGGACATCACCCTGCTGGGCCAGAACGTGAACTCCTACGGCAAGGACCTGGCAGAGCCCATGGACTTTTCCGACCTGCTCCGGGCCTGCAACGACATCCCCGGCGAGTTCCTCATCCGCTTTATGACCTCCCACCCCAAGGACGCCACCCAGAAGCTCTTCGAGACCATGGCCTCCTGCGCGAAGGTGGCCCCCATGCTCCACCTGCCCTTCCAGGCGGGCAACGACCGGGTGCTGAAGGTGATGAACCGCCGCCACACCCGGGAGCAGTATCTGGAGAAGATCCGGGCGCTGAAGGCGCTCATCCCGGATGTGGTCCTCACCTCCGACATTATTGTGGGCTTCCCCGGTGAGACCACCGAGGAGTTCGAGGACACCCTGAAGGTGCTGGAGGAGGTCCGCTTCGACGCCCTCTTCACCTTTATTTTCTCCCCCCGTGCCGGCACCCCCGCCGCCTCCATGGACGACCCCATGCCCCGGGAGCAGAAGCTTGCCAACTTCAACCGGCTGGTGGAGCTCCAGGACAAGATCTCCGAGGAGAAGCACGCCGCCTACATCGGCAAAACCGTGCGCTGTCTCATCGACGGGGTCTCCGACGAGCCTGGCTTCGACTTCACGGCCCGCACCCCCGGCAACCGCCTGGTGCGTCTCACCGGCCAGGGCGATCTGGTGGGCCAGTTCTGTGACGTGACGATCACCGCGGCCAACAAGTGGTCCCTCTTCGGCCAGCTGGTGTAAGGAGCCCCCGCTAAGCCCGTCCGCACGCTAATTTTTCCCCTTTTGATTGGTTTCATTCTAACGAAAAGCAGGTGACCGTCATGGCCGAATTAACCCCCATGATGCAGCAGTATTTGGACATGAAGGCCAGAAACCCGGACTGCATCCTCTTTTTCCGCCTGGGTGATTTTTACGAGATGTTCAACGAGGACGCCAAGCTGGTGTCCAAGGAGTTGGACCTGACCCTCACCACCCGGGACCGCAACAAGCCCCCCGAGGAGCGCACCCCCATGTGCGGGGTGCCCTACCACTCCTGCGAGGGGTACATCGCCCGGCTCATCGCCAAGGGCTATAAGGTGGCCATCTGTGAACAGACCGAGGACCCCGCCCTTGCCAAGGGGCTGGTGGACCGGGATATCATCCGGGTGGTCACCCCCGGCACTGTCATTTCCTCCTCCATGCTGGAGGAGTCCAAAAATAACTACATCTGCTCCATCTACGCCGATAGCCGCCTCTGCGGCCTGTGCGTGTGCGATATTTCCACCGGCGAGGTCCGCGCCACCTCCTTCCCCATGGGGGCCGAGGCCGACGAGCACCTGCGAAACGAGCTGGGCCGGTTCCACCCCGCCGAGGCCATCTTGTCGGACGGGGCCTGGGACATGCCCGGACTGCGGGACTTTCTCCACGAGCGGCTGGACTGCCCCTGTGAAAACGGAGGGGAGGACCGCTTCCGGCTGGATGCCGCCCGCTCCCTGGCGGAAACGCAGTTCACCGCCGGGTTGGATACCCTCCCAGAGGGCGACACCGCCGCCCTTCAGGCCGCCGGCGGCCTGCTCTCCTACCTGTACGAGACGCAAAAGACCGATCTGGGCCACATCGCTGTGTTCCAGTACTACACCTCCGGCCAGTTCATGGAGCTGGATCTGACCGCCCGGCAGACCCTGGAGCTGACCGCCACCCTCCGTTCCAAGGACAAGAAGGGGTCCCTTCTCTGGGTGCTGGACAAGACCCACACCGCCATGGGCGGCCGACTGCTGCGGAACTGGCTGGACCGTCCGCTGCTGTCCCCGGTGCAGATCGGGCGGCGGCAGCAGGCCGTGGGCGATCTGGTGGAGGACATCATCACCCGGGAGGAGTTATCCCTGGTCCTCCGGGAGGTCACCGACCTGGAGCGGCTCATCGGCCGGGTGGTCTACGGCTCCGCCGGCGGCCGGGACCTGGCGGCTCTGAACACCGGTCTGGGCAAGCTCCCCCGCATCCGGGCATTGCTGGACCACGCCTCCTCCGGTCTGCTCCGCTCCCTCCAGGGCCAGCTGGACGACCTGCCCCAGCTCCGAGATCTGCTCTCCCGCGGTCTGGTGGACGAGCCCCCCTTCTCCGTTCGGGAGGGCGGCCTTATCCGGGAAGGCTTTGATGCCGAGGTGGACCGGCTCCGGGACCTGCTGGAGCACTCCGCCGAGAAGCTGGCCGAGCTGGAGGCCCGGACCAAAGAGGAGACCGGCATCAAGAATATGAAGGTCAAATCCAACAAGGTCTTTGGCTACTACATCGAGGTGGCCAAGTCCCAGATCGACCTGGTGCCCGACAGCTGGGTCCGCAAGCAGACCACCGTCAACTCCGAGCGGTATATTTCCCAGGAGCTAAAGGAGCTGGAGCACGACATCCTCTCCGCCCAGGAGCGGGTCACCGCCCTGGAGTACCAGCTCTTCTGCCAGCTCAAGGACGAGGTCTGTGCCCACGTTTCACACATCCAGTCCGCCTCTGCCGCCGTGGCCCAGGTGGACGTGCTCAACTCCCTGGCCACCGTGGCCGCCGCCGGAAATTACTGTATGCCCCAGGTGGACGATTCCTCCGCCCTCACCATTGTGGAGGGCCGCCACCCCGTGGTGGAGAAGATGCTCAAGGGGTCCCTGTTCGTGCCCAACGACACCCACATGGACTGCGGCGACGATCTGTGCGCCATCATCACCGGCCCCAATATGGCCGGTAAGTCCACCTATATGCGCCAGGTGGCCCTCATCGTCCTCATGGCCCAGATCGGCTCCTTTGTCCCTGCCCGCTCCGCCCATATCGGCGTGGTGGACCGGGTGTTCACCCGCATCGGTGCCAGCGACGATCTGGCCGCAGGCCAGTCCACCTTCATGGTGGAGATGACCGAGGTGGCAAACCTGCTGAAAAACGCCACCAAAAAGTCCCTGCTCATTCTGGACGAGATCGGCCGGGGCACCAGCACCTATGACGGCATGGCCATTGCCCGGGCGGTGCTGGAGTACTGTGCCGACCCCCGTACCTTGGGCTGTAAGACCCTGTTTGCCACCCACTACCACGAGCTTACCGTGCTGGAGGGCCAGCTGGCCGGGGTGAAAAATTACAACATCGCCGCCAAGAAGCGGGGGGGAGAGGTCATCTTCCTCCGCAAGATCGTCCGGGGCGGCGCAGACCAGAGCTACGGCGTGGAGGTGGCCCAGCTGGCCGGGGTGCCCCCCAAGGTCATCCGCCGGGCCAGGGCGATTCTGGAGGAGCTGGAGTCCGGCTCCGGCCACACCCCCGCCCCCGTGCCTTCCGCCGGGGAGGAGCAGGTCTCCCTGCTGGAGGTCGGCTCCCAGGCCGTCATCCGCAAGCTCCGCATGACCGACGTAAATATCCTGTCCCCCATCGAGGCCCTCAATCTGCTGGCCGAGCTGAAGGGGGATCTAAACGAGGGGTAAGCGGGGCGCCGCCCGCTCCGTTCCCCACCCATCGCTGAACCATAGGAGGTATACCGTGCCAGACATCCATGTATTAGATAGCCATGTGGCCGACCTGATCGCCGCCGGTGAGGTGGTGGAGCGGCCCGCCAGCGTGGCCAAAGAGCTGACGGAGAACGCCATTGACGCAGGCGCCACCTCCATCACCGTGGAGATCAGCCACGGCGGTATGACCTTCCTGCGTGTCACGGACAACGGCGGGGGCATCCCCGCCGACCAGCTCCAGACCGCCTTCCTGCGCCACGCCACCAGCAAGCTGCGCACCGAGTACGACCTGGAGGCCATCGGCACCCTGGGCTTCCGGGGCGAGGCTCTGGCCGCCATCTCCGCTGTGTCCCGGGTGGAGGTCCTCTCCCGCACCCCCGACGCCCCGTTGGGCGCTTCCCTCTCTCTGGAGGGGGGCGTGCCCGGTCCCGTTGAGGAGGCGGGCTGTCCCCTGGGCACCACCATGGTGGTCCGGGACCTCTTCTTCAACACCCCTGCACGGTTAAAGTTCGTCAAGCGGGACGCCGCGGAGGGGGCCGCCGTGTTCAGCGTGGTCCAGCGCTTGGCTCTGAGCCACCCGGAGGTGTCCGTCAAGTTCATCCGGGACGGCAAGCAGGAGCTGCTCACCCCCGGCGACGGACAGCTGAAGTCGGCGGTCTATGCGGTGCTGGGCCGGGACCTGGCTCTGGGCTTCCGCCCCGTCCACAGCAGCGGGGAGGAGATGACCGTCACGGGCTTTGTCTCTATGCCCGCCTGCTGCCGGGCCAGCCGGAGCTGGCAGTACTTCTTTGTCAACGGCCGTCAGGTCAAATCCAAGCTGATGATGGCCGCCCTGGAGGAGGCCTATAAAAACCAGAAGATGGTGGGCAAATTCCCCGGGTGTGTCCTCCACCTGAATACAAAACTCAGCGCCGTGGACGTCAATGTCCACCCCGCCAAGACCGAAGTGAAGTTCGGAAGCGAGCGGCAGGTGTTTTCCGCCGTCTACCACGGGGTCCTGTCCGCTCTGGAGGCCGACCGGAGCCGCCCCGCCATGGACCTGGGGGAGCAGACCCGGCTGACCCCGTCCCCAAGGGAGCAGCTGGCCGCAGCCCAGACCAGGCTGGACCTCTCCGCCCCGCTCCGTCCCGCGCCACGGGTGCAGTCTGTATCTCCCACTCCCGTGGCACATACCCCCTCGGTGCAGGTTCGGGACTCCGCCGCCCGGCCCGTGCAGCCGGTGTCGCCCCCAAAAGCGAACTCCACAATTTCTTCTAAGTATGTGGAACCTCCTGTGCCGAACCCGACCGCTTCCGCTCCAAAGCCCGAAAAGCCCATCTGTTCCGCCCCTGTAGCACCCCCTCCTGTGGAAAAGCCCAGGCCCGCTTCCGTGCCTGCCGCCTCTACAGTGGAGGAGCCGGCCCCCCAGCCGATGGAGCAGGCCGCCCCCTGGCGGGTGGCCGGCGAGGTGCTGAACACCTACATCATTGTGGAGCAGGGGGACCGCGTCTTTTTCATTGACAAGCACGCCGCCCACGAGCGGATGAACTTCGACCGCATGAAGGCGCAGGGCTACGACCCCATGGCCCAGACCCTGCTGACCCCGGTGGTATGCCGGTTCGGTCAGCAGGAGATGGAGGTGCTGCTGGACCACAAGGCGCTGCTGGGGGAGTTCGGCTTCGACCTGGACGAGCTGGGCGGTCAGATCGCCGTCCGGCAGGCCCCCTTTGACGTGGCCACGGGGGAGATCGAGGCAACTTTGACCGAGATCGCCCAGAAGCTGCTCACCACCGGCTCTGCCGACCCCGCCGCCGCCCGGGACGACCTGCTCCACACCATGGCCTGCAAGGCCGCCATCAAGGGCGGCTGGAAAACCAGCCCCCCGGAGCTGGAGCGCATCGCCCGTGCCGTCATGGAGGAGGGCGTGAAGTACTGCCCCCACGGCCGCCCCGTGGCCATCGAGCTGACCCGGAACGAGCTGGAAAAGCAGTTTAAGCGGATCACCTGATGTTCGCATTGAGCCGCTCGTCCCGACACCTTGCCCCGTGCGGCGCCAGCGGGCGCCCCTCTATCCACCACCATCCCACCAGTTAGGAGGACCCCTATGCCCCCGAAGATTTTAGTCATCACCGGCCCCACCGCCTCAGGCAAGACCGCCCTTTCTGTGGAGCTGGCCCTGCGTCACAACGGCGAGGTGGTATCGGCCGACTCCATGCAGATCTACCGCCGCATGGACATCGGCACCGCCAAGCCCGACCTCTCCGAGCGGAAGGGGGTCCCCCACCACATGCTGGACGTGGCCGACCCCGAGGAGGACTTCTCCGTGGCCCGGTACGTGGACATGGCCGCCGCCTGCATCGACGACATCCTGTCCCGGGGCAAGCTCCCCATCCTGGCAGGGGGCACCGGACTTTATGTAGACTCCCTCCTGTCCGGCCGCACCTTCGCCGCCTTCTCGCCCACAAGCCCCCTGCGCAGCCAGCTGGAGGGCCGTCTGGACACCTTTGGCGGGGAGGCCATGCTGGAGGAGCTTCGGGAGATCGACCCCGAGGCCGCCCAGCGGCTCCACCCCAACGACCACAAGCGCATCATCCGGGCGCTGGAGGTGTGGTACTCCACCGGCAAGACCATCACCCAGCACAACCTGGAGACCCAGGCCCTGCCCCCCAGATACGACGCGCTCACCCTCACCCTGGCCTATGCAGACCGGCAGGATATGTGGGACCGCATCGACCGGCGGGTGGACGTGATGCTGGAAGCCGGGCTGGTGGACGAGGTGCGATCCCTGCTTTGCAGCGGTGTTTCCTCCCGCTGCACCGCCATGCAGGCCATCGGCTACAAGGAGATGGTGGACGCCCTGGAGGGGCACGGCAGCATCCACGATGCCGCAGAGGAGATCAAGCTCCGCTCCCGCCAGTACGCCAAGCGCCAGCTCACCTGGTTTAAGCGAAATACCGCCGCAAAACGCCTTGTTTGGGGCCATACTCCCGACTTTGAGGGAGTGGTACAGGCTTCGACAGAATATATGGTAGAATTTGGTATATGATGACCGTACTCAGGGTCGCCCAAACGCTCCACAGACGGAGCGGAAGGGCCGTTCCCGAAATAAAGAAGGAGTGCGTACATCATGTCTACCCAGAAAAATAACTTGCAGGAGATTTTTTTGACTCAGGTTCGCCGGGATCGGCGGCCGGTCACCGTTTTCTTGATGAATGGCTTTCAGATGCGGGGCTATGTCACCGGGTTTGACGCCTTCACCGTAGTGCTGACCAGCGACGGAAAACAGCAGGTCGTCTACAAACACGCCATCTCCACCATTGTACCGGAGCGGCCCGTACCGCTGTGTCCACAGGAGGAGGGCGTATAGGAAACGCTTCCTCCCGCTAGAAAGAGAGAACCCGTATGAAGCAAGGAAAACCTGTCATCAACTCCGTGATGATCGTTCTGGCCGCCGCCCTGGCCATCTACTTTGGTGTCTACATCTTCAAAAGCTTTGACACCCCATATACCTCCACCCTGGCCTACCGCTATACCATGCTGGACAGCACCCCGGTGGACGGCATAATCGCACGGGAGGAGACGGTCATCCCCGGCCAGAACGGCATCCTTGATGTGACCCGGTCGGAGGGCGAGCGGGTGGGTGCGGGGCAGACGGTGGCCATGATCTACCGGGACAGCCAGGCCCAGGAGAGCCACGCTGAACTGGAGGCTCTGGCCACCGAGGCCGCCCTGCTCAACTTCGCCATGAACCAGGGGGAGGATGTGGAGTCCTCCGCCAAGCTGGACGAGACCATCCTCCAGTCCATTGTGGATCTGCGCAGCGCCACCGCCAGCAACCGTTTTTCCGAGCTGCAAGACATGGCGGTCCAGGTAAAAAGCAGCATTTTGAAGCGGAGCTACACCTACGGCGAGGGGCTCACCACCGACGATCTAAACGCCCGGCTGGCCGAGCTGAAAAAGCAGATCTCCACCCTTCGCAGCCAGTCCGCCAGCGAGGTGTCCCGTATCCGGGCCCAGCACTCCGGCACCTTCTCCAGCCGGGTGGACGGCTTTGAATCGGTCGTGACCCCTGCCAGCGTCCGCTCCCTCACCCCGGCGCAGCTCCGGGAGCGCATGGACCAAGGTAGACAGACCGACAGCAGCGCGGTGGGCAAGCTCATCACCAACGAGCGCTGGTCCTATGCCGCCCTGGTTGACGCGGATGCGGTGCAGCGTCTGCGCGTGGGCGAGACGGTGACCATGCGTTTCACTGGGGACTTTGCCCAGGACGTGGAGATGCAGGTGGACTGCATCGGCCAGGTGGTGGACGGACAGGCCGTGGTGGTCTTTTCCTCCACCCGGTATCTGGCCGAGACCACCCTGCTGCGCCAGCAGTCCGCCGAGATCATCTTTGCCCACTACACCGGCATCCGGGTGCCCAAGTCCGCCCTGCGTATGCTGAAGGACACCTACAAGGACGAGGAGACCGGACAGGAGACGCCGTACCGCCAGCTGGGGGTCTATGTGCTGGTGGCGGGCCGCACCGAGTTTAAGCCCGTAGAGGTTCTGTCCGAGGGGGACGGCTACTATGTGCTCAAGCCCGCCGCGTCTGACCGCAAGGCCCTGCGCGAGGGGGATGAGGTCATCACCAAGGCCACCGGCATCTACATCGGTCAGATGTTCAATCCGTAAGGGACAAGCTCCCGCAGAGACTAGAAAGGGGTCCCACCATGACATTGACAAATCGAATTCAGGCTGTACAGGAACAGGTCCGGCAGGCCGCCCTTCAGGCCGGCCGGGACCCCGGTGAGATCACCCTGTGCGCCGCCACCAAGGTCCAGACCGACGACACCATCCGGCAGGCCATTGCCGCGGGCATCCGGGTCTGCGGCGAGAATCGGGTCCAGGAGCTGACCGCCCACCTGGAGCAGATGGCCTACGCGGGGGCGCAGGAGGTCCACTTCATCGGCCACCTCCAGACCAACAAGGTGAAGTTTGTGGTGGGCAAGGTGGACCTCATCCAGTCGGTGGACTCCCAGCGGCTGCTGCTGGCCATTGACCAGCAGGCCGAAAAGCTGGGACTCCGGCAGGACATCCTGCTGGAGGTGAACATCGGCCGGGAGGAGAGCAAGGGGGGCTGCCTGCCCGACGAGCTGCCCGCCCTGGCGGAGCTGGCCGCCTCCCTCGATCACGTCCGGCTCCGGGGTCTTATGGCGATCCCGCCGGTCTCCACCGGCTGCGGGGCAAATCGGCCCTATTTTTCCGCAATGCGTCAGCTTTATGTTGACATACAAACCAAAATGTCGGATAATCAAGGTAGTATCGATCATTTATCCATGGGTATGAGCGCCGATTTTGCCGATGCCATTGCAGAGGGCGCCACCCTGATTCGAGTGGGAACCGCACTTTTTGGTCCCCGCCCCCCTATGAAGCGGCCCTGATCACCGCTCCCACGAGTGTTGACGACAGAAAAGAGGATTTCTATGGGTTTTTTAGATGAATTTAAGCGCCTGGCCCGTGCCAACGAGGACGAAGATGAGGAGTTCGATGATTACGAGGCTCCCGCCCGCTACGATCCCCCCGCACGCCGTGACCGCCACGAACGCAGCCGCGACCGGGACTATGACGACCAGTCCTTCCCCGATGACGACCGCCGCAGCAACAAGGTGGTGAACATCCGGGCCGCTACCCAGCTCCAGGTGGTGCTGGTGAAGCCCGACAAGTTCGAGGATGCCGCCGCCATCGCCGACCACCTGCGTGATAAGCGCACCGTGGTGCTCAATCTGGAGGGGACCAACCCCGAGATTCACCGCCGTCTGCTGGACTTCCTGTCCGGCGTGGCCTACGCCCAGGAGGGCAAGATCAAGAAGGTCGCCGTGGCCACCTATATCATTACCCCCTATAACGTGGACATTCTAGGAGATCTGATCGACGAATTAGAAAATAACGGGATGTACTTTTAAGGGGAGGTAATCACTTATGCTGACTCCGCAGGAGGTTTCCGAGCGTTCCTTTACAAAGGCCACGTTCGGCGGATATAATATGGCCCAGGTGGACGAGTTTCTGGACATCCTCACCGGCGACTACTCCGCTCTGTACAGCGAGAACGCCGTGCTCAAGAGCAAAATGAAGGTGCTGGTGGACAAGGTGGACGAGTACCGCGCAACGGAGGACGGTATGCGCAAGGCTCTGGTCACGGCCCAGCGGATCGCCGACAACATGGTGTCCGAGGCGGAGCAGAAAAAGGCCGATGTGCTCCGTGATGCCCAGTCCGAGGCCCTCCGCAAGATGGACGAGCTGAAAAAGGCCGTGGAGAACGAGGAGCTCCGGCTGCGCAAGGCCCAGGAGGCCACCGCCGCTTTTGTGGCGCAGGTCCGTGCGCTCCAGCAGAGCCAGGCCGACGTTCTGGACCATCTGGAGGATCTGTGCCCGGAGGCCGCCCCCGCTCCGGAGGCCGACCCCGTCACCGAAACCGCCAACGAGATCGACGACAGCGTCCAGCGCCTGCTGGCGCAGGCCATCTCCGATGTGGCCGCCAACAACCAGAAAAACGCCGCCAAGGCAGATCCGGACGACACCCGTGATCTAAGCGACACCGCCGAGTTCACCCCCTGCCGGGAGGACTCCGTCCGGACGTCTGAGGACGAGGACGACTTCGACGAGGAGGACGACGACGACCAGGACGAGACGCCCCAAAAGCGTGCGGATGACCGCATCGACTTCGGGGATCTTCAGTTCGGCCGGGACTACGAAATCAAGTAATATTTATAGCAAAACGACCCGAAGCACAGCCTTCGGGTCGTTTTTTGTCATTCGCACGGGACGATGGGGGACCGCAAAGACGCAAAAACGCGCCCTGAACCAAACGGTTCAGGGCGCGTTTAACCCAATTGGGATGCTTACTTCTTCTTGGAGGCCTCACGCATACGGTCAGCGTGGGACAGCAGGCGCTTGCGGAGGCGCAGGTTCTCGGGGGTGACCTCCAGCACCTCGTCGTCAGCCAGGAACTCCAGGCACTGCTCCAGGCTCAGGTTGCGGGGAGAGACCAGGCGCAGGGAGTCATCGGAGCCGGAAGCACGCATATTGGTCAGCTGCTTCTTCTTGCAGACGTTGACGGAGATGTCCTCGGCCTTGGGGCACTCGCCGACGATCATGCCGGCGTAGACCGGGGTGCCGGCACCGATAAACAGCTGGCCGCGCTCCTGGGCGTTGTACAGGCCGTAGGTGACAGCCTCGCCGGTCTCAAAGGCCACCAGAGAGCCGGTGGCACGGCGGGCGATCTCGCCCTTCACGGGGGCGTACTTCTCAAAGACGGAGGCCATGATGCCCTCGCCCTTGGTGTCGGTCAAAAACTCGTTGCGGTAGCCGAACAGGCCACGGGCGGGGACCAGGAATTCCACCTTCATACGGTCACCCACGGGGGTCATCTGGAGCAGGTCGCCCTTGCGGGAGCCGATCTTCTCCATGACCGCACCCACGCAGTCGGCGGGCACGTCCACCACCAGGCGCTCAATGGGCTCGCACTTGACGCCGTCGATCTCCTGGTACAGCACACGGGGGGGAGAGACCTGGAGCTCATAGCCCTCACGGCGCATGGTCTCGATCAGGATGGACAGGGACATCTCGCCGCGGCCGGCCACGTTGAAGGAGTCGGTGGAGTTCTCCACCTCGGTGACCTTCAGGGACACGTCCTTCAGCATCTCCTTGAACAGACGCTCACGCAGCTGGCGGGAGGTGACGTACTTGCCCTCGCGGCCGGCGAAGGGGGAGTCGTTGACGGAGAAGGTCATCTCGATGGTGGGCTTGGAGATCTCGACGAACTCGATGGGCTCCACACAGTCGGGGGCGCAGATGGTATCGCCGATGGTGATCTCGCCGATGCCGCTCATGGCGATGATGGAGCCGGCCTTGGCCTCGGTGACGGGGACCTTGTTCAGGCCGTCGTACTCATAGAGGTTGGTGGCCTTGGCCTTCTTGCTCTTGGCATCGGGGTCGTGGTAGTTGCACACGGCGATCTCCTGGTTCTGCTTCACCACGCCGCGCTCGATGCGGCCCACGGCGATGCGGCCCACGAACTCGTTGTAGTCGATGGAGGAGACCAGCATCTGGAAGGGGGCATCCACGTCGCACTCGGGGGCGGGGATGTACTCCAGAATGGTCTCGAACAGGGGGGTCAGGTCGCTGCCGGCCACATCGGGCTGGACAGAGGCGGTACCCTGACGGCCGGAGCAGAACAGCATGGGGGAGTCCAGCTGCTCGTCGGTGGCGTTCAGATCCATCAGCAGCTCCAGCACCTCGTCGATGACCTCGTACACACGCTGGTCGGGGCGGTCGATCTTGTTGACGACCACGATGACGCGGTGGCCCAGCTCCAGGGCCTTGCTCAGAACGAAACGGGTCTGGGGCATGGGGCCCTCAGCGGCGTCCACCAGCAGGATAACGCCGTTGACCATCTTCAGCACGCGCTCCACCTCGCCGCCGAAGTCGGCGTGGCCCGGGGTGTCCACAATGTTGATCTTGGTGTCCTTATACTGGATGGCGGTGTTCTTGGCGGTGATGGTGATGCCGCGCTCACGCTCCAGATCGTTGGAGTCCATCACGCGATCTTCCACCGTCTGGTTCTCGCGGTAGACACCGGACTGCTTGAGCAGGCCGTCCACCAGCGTGGTCTTACCGTGGTCAACGTGGGCGATGATGGCTACGTTTCTTAGCTTCTCATTACGCATCTTTCTTCTCCTTATCCATTCGGGCGGGTTCCATCTCCCGCCTTTTATCTTGGGAAACGCCGCCCTTTCGGGCGGCGCCAATCTAATTATCTGACGGTACATTATACTCCCGTCATCTAAAAAACGCAACTCTTTTTGAATAAAACAGGAACTTTTCTTCAAACAAAGTCATTCCCTGCCGTTTTTTCTTCCATCCCCTGCATTTTTTCCCATCCAGCTCGGCCCCGCTCTCCCCATTCGTTCTAAAATCGAAAAAACGTTCTATTTTCCTCTTGACAGATTAGAACAAATGTTGTAATCTATTGATGGAACATCCGTTCTTTACACGGAACAAAATTCGTTGCAGACCGCACATATGGAGGGATCAGGATGGAGACCATCTACTGCACCACCAAAAATTTCATCCGCCATCGGGACAATGTGGTAGACCTGGGGGAGTACCGCAGAAAGCTGGCTCTGGCACAGAACACCTCGCTGGCCCCTCAGCCGGCGGAGGAGCCGGCGCGTCCCTGCCTGCACCTGGTCCCCGACCGGGAGGCTGTACACGCAGAGCTTCCCCGTCCCCGCCGCCGGAAGCAGCACACTCTGGGCTGGCTGGTGGATATTTGGGCCAGTCTCAGCGTGGTGGCCATGACCGCCGCCTTCACCCTGGAGGTCCTGTTCGGGTGATCCATAAACGCAATAAAACCGGGTGTTTTCCTAGGAAAACACCCGGTTTTCATATCTTTTCCCGTCAGCCGGTGATGGTGGTCCCGGCCACCCGCTGGCCCAGCATACGAAGCAGCAGGGCGTGCTCCACCCGTCCGTCCAGGATGGATACCTGACCCACGCCCTCCTGAATGGCATGGACGCAGCCCCGGACCTTGGGCACCATGCCGCCGGCGATGAGGCCCGCGTCAATGAGCTCCTCGGCACGCTTGGTGTCGATGCGGTCCACCGCGGTCTTGGTGTTGTGGCTGTCGATGAGGATGCCCCCCACGTCGGTGAGGAACACCAGGTCCTCCGCTCCCAATGCCTCGGCCACGGCGCGGGCGGCGTCGTCGGCGTTGCAGTTAAGGCCCGCTCCGTCCGTCCCCATGGCAATGGGGGAGACGACGGGCAGGAAGTCGGCATCCAGCAGGGTGGTGAGCACCTTGGTGTCCACCCTGGTGATGGCACCCACCCGGCCCAGAGCCGGGTCCTTCACATCGGCGGTGATAAGGCGGCCGTCCTTGCCGGAAAGCCCCACCGCCGCCACCTCCAGCTTGGCCAGGGCGGTGACGATCTCTTTATTCACCTGGGCCGAGAGGGCCATTTCAGCCACGCCCAGGGCGGCCTCGTCGGTGACCCGGTAGCCGTTTTCAAAGTGGGTGGGCACCTGGAGCCTGTCCAGCAGGGCGGTGATGTGCTTGCCGCCGCCGTGGACCAGCACCACCCGCATCCCCACCATACGCAGGGCGGCCACGTCCTGGAGGATGGTGTCGATGTTGTCCCCCTTGGAGATGGCGGAGCCGCCGTACTTGACCACCACGGTCTTGCCCTCGTGGCGCTTCAAAATGGGCAGGATAGACAGCAGATTGCGAACCTTCTCCATGCCGTCCAGACCGTGGCGCAGGTCGTACTCCTGAAGGAAGCTGTGGACATAGTCCACGTCAGAGGGGGTCTCGATATACTGGGTGCCCCGCTTCTGGCGGGTCTCAGCCCCCTTGCCGGTGATGAGCAGGACGGTGGGCTCCTCACAGCCCAGAATGGCCTGCCGGATGGCCTCGCCCCGGTTGGTCTCGATGGAGTAGCTGCCCCCCACCTCGGCCACATGGCCCGCGATCTCACGGCAGATGGAGGCGGTGTCCTCCTCGCCGGAGTCCTCCTCGGTGAGCACCACCAGATCAGACCACTTGCCGGACACCTCGCCCAGATCCTTCCGGCGGTCCAGGGCCTTCTTTCCGGGACAGCCAAAGACGGTGACGATCCGGCGGCCGGGGTACTCGGCCCTGACAGAGCGGAACAGGGTTTCAAAGCTCATACGGTTGTGGGCGTAGTCCACAATGGCGGTGACCGTGTCGTCGGCGTTGGTGTAGACCTCCATACGGCCGGGGACACGGGCCTTCATCAGCCCCACATAGATGGCCCGCTCCGGGATGGACAGGGCCTCGCAGACGGCGATGGCGGCCAGGGCGTTTTCAACATTGAAAAGGCCGGGCATGGTGAGCCGGAACTCCCGCTGGAACCGGCGGGTGCGGACCCGGAACAGGATGTCGGAGCCGTGCTTGCGGACCTGGAAGCCGTACACGTCGGCCTCCTCGTTCTTCTGGGAGAAGGTGTAGACCGGGCGGCCGGTTTTCTGGGCGGCCTCCAGCACCCGGTCGGCGTGGTCGCAGTCCAGGTTGACACAGCTGACAGCGGCCTGGTCGAAGATTTTCAGCTTGGAGGAGAAGTAGTCCTCAAAATCCGGGTGCTCGATGGGGGAGATGTGGTCGGTGCCGATGTTCAGGAAGCAGGCGGCGGCAAACTGGGTGCACAGGGTCCGGTGGTACTTGAGGGCCTGACTGCTGACCTCCATGGTCAGGTACTCCATGCCGGTGGACGCGCCGTTGGCAAAGTGCTTTTGAAGCTCCAGGGGCTCCGGGGTGGTCAGGTGGGACTCGAAGGACTCCACGCCGTCGTAGGTGTCGATGGAGGAGATCACGCCGGAGGCCGGCTTCTTCTCCGACTCCATATACTCGTCCAGAATATACTTCAGATAGTAGGTGGTGGAGGACTTGCCCTTGGTGCCGGTGATGCCGATGACGTTCAGCTTGCCGGAGGGGTGGTCGTAGCACAGATCGGCCATGGGCGCGATGGCCAGCCGCAGGTCGTTGACCAGGATACAGGGCAGGTCCACAGCGGGGTAGGGGGTCAGGCTCACATAGGCCTGTGCTCCTTTCTCCCGTGCAGAGCGGAGAAATTCCTCCTTAAAGTGGGCACCCTTACAGATGAAGATGGAGCCGGGGACCACCTGGCGGGAGTCGTAGGCCACCAGGGGCACAGACGCAGACCGGTCCAATCCGGCGGGGACGGGCGCGGCCAGCAGGCCCCGCTCCTCCAGCAGGTCCAGGTAGTTGCCAAGGGTGTGGTTGCTGTATTCCATAAAATCGAGCCTCGTTTCAGTGGTATAAAGTCAGGTCAAGCCCGTTCAGCGCAGCTCGACCGTAAAATCGCGGGCAAAGAGGGGGTCCATCTCGAAGGTGACCAGGTCACCGGCGGAGCACCGGATGTCCGTGACGTCCAGCAGGGTCTCGGTGGTGCCGATGGGGCCAAGCAGGCGGGCGCGCCGGTCCCCGATGCGGACCGTGCGGGCGTTGGCCTTCCGCCAGGCCCGGAGCATGGTCCAGAAGCCGCCCTCACGGGGGCGGGCCTGGCCGTAGCCGTTCTGGAAGCCTACGGGGAGCACCGCCACGCGGGTGGGCTTTTTCAGCACCACCGCCCGGTTCCAGCCTACGGTGTGCCCCTTGGGGAGCCAGCGGACCTCGGACAGGGCGGCCTCGCCATAGCCCACGGTTTTCAGCCGGTCGTCCCGGGTGCGGCGGCAGCGGCCCAGAATGGCGGAGCCTGCCCGGACGCCGTCAAAGCGGGCGTGCTCGTCGTGGAGCAGGGTATAGGACCCGGCGGCGT
Organism: Lawsonibacter sp.; assembly: GCA_020025455.1. Lineage (GTDB taxonomy): Bacteria > Bacillota > Clostridia > Oscillospirales > Oscillospiraceae > Lawsonibacter. Next base: position 20,077 of record JAHHSC010000005.1, read on the forward strand.
GGACCATGCCGGTCTCAAAGCCCGCCCGGTGGATGGTGTCCAGCACCTGCTGAAAGAGCTTCAGCTGGGTGCCGATCTCCGGGTCGGAGGGTCTGACCGCATGGAGCTGGGTGTAAATGCCGGACAGGGCCACGTTGGGCAGGGAGCGGTAGGCCAGCAGGATCTTCTCCGGCTCCCCCACCAGAAAGCCGCCGTAGCCCATGCCGGTGTCCACCTGGATGTGGGCCTCGGCCACGGTGGAGCGGTTCTCCGCCAGGGCGTTGAGGGCCATGCCGGTGTCCACCGACGAGACGGTACACACCACGTTCAGATCCACCAGCCGCTCCAGCTCCTCCCGGTCGGTGGTGGCCCGGAGCATGAGGATCTCCTCGTCCTCAAACCCGGCCTTGCGCAGGGCCTCGGCCTCTGCCACTTCGGTGACGGCAAACCGCCCGATCCCCTCATCCCGGAGCAGCCGGGCCAGGTTGACAACCCCCACACCGCCGCCGTTTCCGGTCAGCACACCGTAGATGGCGGCCCCTCCGGCCCGCTCCTTAATGACGGCCAGATTGTGCTTGACCGCTGCTTTTTCAATGACCAGCTTTCGCATTTCAGAGGCCCCCTTCTATCTCTGTCGGGTCATGGGACAGGCACTGTCCCACATATCTTGTCTCTGACACCGTTCATCTGCGGGAGCCAGAGCAAAATTTTTGTATTTATTTTACCACAAAACCCGCCCCATGTAAACGCAGACGGCCCTGCTATTTCCGGCGGAAAAGAGAATCCGGGGCCGGGCATTTCTGTTGCAATGGGCGGCAAAATGGTGTAAAATATCAGACGCTACAACGGTTTCCAGGGGCCTGAGGCCCCGTTGGCTCCATCAGACATTCGATTTGTTTGCCGCAAAGGAGGGCACTTTATGGACGACATGGTGAAAGAACTGCTGGAACGCATCCGTGACACCGCCTGCGAGGCCGCTGACGCGGCGGCCGGTACCGCCCGGGTTGCGGGAAAGCGCGCCGGGCAGATGGTGGACATCGCCAAGCTGAACGTGCAGCTCTTCGATTTAAACAGCGAGCTGAGCGATATTTTGCGCCAGCTGGGTCAGGTTATGTACAACACCCACCTGGGCCAGCCGGCAGAGGGCCGCTCCGTCTCCGCTCTGCTGGAGAAGGCCGATGCCCTCTCGGAGCGGATTGAGGATCAGAAGGGCCGCATTGCCGACCTGCGCGGGAGCCAGACCTGCCCTGTGTGCGGCAGCGCCTGCGGAAAAGAGGATCAATTCTGCCGCCGCTGCGGCAGCGCTCTGGCGTGACCGGATGCCCCATCCCACAATTACCACAATCAGACGAGGTGTGACCTATGAAGTATACAATGGAACAGTATTTAGAAAGCGCTGAGGCGATCCGTGCCCGTCTGGGCGGCTTTGTGCCCAAGGTGGCGCTGGTGCTCGGCTCGGGCCTGGGTTTTCTGGGCGATCAGGTCGAAAACCCCATCGCCATCCCCTACGGGGAGATCCCCCACTTTAAGGCCTCCACCGCCCCCGGCCACAAGGGCCGCCTGGTGTTCGGCGTGCTGGACGGCCAGAACGTGGCCGTGATGCAGGGCCGGATGCACCACTACGAGGGCTACTCCTACGAGGAGGTCAGCTACGCCGTCCGGGTGCTGCGCCTGCTGGGCTGTGACACTCTGGTGGTCACCAACGCCGCCGGCTGCGTCCGTCCCGAGTGGGAGGCCGGCGACCTGATGCTCATTACCGACCAGATCAAGCTGTTCTCCGAATCCCCCCTCCGGGGCGAGAACCTGCCCCAGTTCGGCGTCCGCTTCCCCGACGCCTCCCACCTGTACACCCCCCGGCTCCAGGAGCTGGCCCGCTCCTGCGCCAAGGATCTGGGCATCCCCCTCCGGGAGGGCGTCTATTTCTACTGCTACGGTCCCCAGTATGAGACGCCCGCCGAGGTCCGGGCCGCCCGCATCCTGGGCGCGGACGCGGTGGGTATGTCCACCTGCCCCGAGGTCATCGTGGCCGCCCACGCAGGCATGGAGGTGCTGGGCTTCACCCTTCTGAGCAACATGGCCGCCGGTATTCTGGACCAGCCCCTCTCCGAGGAGGAAGTGCTCCAGGCCGCCGACGCAGCCAAGGAGACATTTTCCGGTCTGGTCCGGGCCTGCCTGGAGAAGATGTAAGCTCCAGGGGGCGGCCTTACCCTTAATTTGAATCAAACCAAGGAGGCTTTCTGCCCATGTCCACTCTCTTTACCAATGTCACCGCCGTCACCATGGACCCGGAGCATCCGGTGCTCCATGGGGTGTATGTGGCGGTCACGGGGCCCGTGATCTCCTATGTGGGCCCCGACCTGCCCCAGGGCACCTTTGACCGCACCGTTGACTGCACCGGCAAGGTGATGATGCCCGGTCTGGTCGATTCCCACACCCACGTCCCCATGACCATCATGCGGGGCTTCGGCGGCGGCCATAACCTTCAGGATTGGCTCAACAACTACATTTTCCCCACCGAGGATAAGCTGGATTCCCGCTGTGTCCGGGCGGGCACCGACCTTGCCATGGCCGATCTCATCGCCGGCGGCGTCACCTGCATCGCCGATATGTACTACTTCTGCGACGACATCGCCCAGAGCGTGGCCCAGGCGGGCATCAGCGCCAATCTGAGCCGCTCCGTCACCTGCTTTGAGGAGCTGGACGACCCCGCCGCCTTCCAGTCCTGTGTGGAGATGCGGGAGTTCGTGGACAAGTGGCACGGCTACGACGACGGCCGCATCCTGGTGGATGCCTCCATCCACGGCGAGTACACCTCCTTCGCCTGCCCCAAGATGTGGGAGTATCTGGGCAATTACGCGGGCAGCCACGGTCTGGGGATGCAGGTCCACATCTCCGAGACCCTGTCCGAGCACGAGGACTGCCTCAAGCGCCACCACGACAAGACCCCGCTGGAGATTCTGGACCAGTACGGCGTGTGGCAGAACGGCGGCATCGCCGCCCACTGCGTGTGGATCAGCCCTGAGGACCGGGCGCTGATGGTAAAGCGGGGCATCACCGCCGTCCACAACCCCGTGTCCAACCTGAAGCTGGGCTCCGGCGTGGCCCCCGTGCCCCGTATGCTGGAATCCGGCATCAACGTGGCCCTGGGCACGGACGGCGTGGCCTCCAACAACAGCCACGATATGTTCGAGGAGATGAAGCTGGCCGCCATCCTCCACAACGTGACCAACCGGGAGCTGAACACGGTCACCGCCCGCACCGCCCTGCACATGGCCACCGTCAACGGCGCCAAGGCCCTGGGCCGCAACACCGGCGTGCTGGCCGCAGGGAAGCTGGCCGACCTGATCCTGCTGGACTTCACCGCCCCCGGTCTTACCCCCTGCCATGACGTGGAGGAAAACCTGGTGTTTTCCGCCCACGGCAGCGATGTGTGCATGACCATGGCCCGGGGCCGGGTCCTCTACGAAAACGGTCAGTTCCTCACGCTGGATCTGGACCGCATCCGCAGCGAGGTCCGCGACTACGCCCTGCCCCATATGTTCTGCCAATAACAAACTAACAGCCCCCTGCCGCCCCGTTTGCACAAACAGGGCGGCGCTGGCTTCTTTCTGGAGGTCCTACTATGTCCCAACGTAACCATCCCACCCGCCAGAAGCAGAATACCTTCTTCGGCGGCGCGGCCATTCTGGCCGCAGGTATTCTGGTGGTGAAGGTCATCGGTATGCTCTATAAGATCCCCCTGGTGAATATCATCGGGGAGCAGGGCACCGCCGACTTCAACAACGCCTACAACATCTACGCTGTGCTGCTGACCATCTCCACCGCCGGACTGCCGGTGGCCGTGAGCAAGCTGGTCAGCGAAGCCACCGCCCTGGGCCGGAACAACCAGGTCCGCCGCACCTTTCACCTGAGTCTGCTGCTGTTTCTGGGTTTAGGTCTTGTCTCCTTCCTTGTGATGTTCTTCAAGGCCGACGCCCTGGCCGCCATGATGAACGACGCCAAGGCCGCCGCCGGAATCCGCGCTCTGGCCCCCGCCGTGGTCTGCGTGGGCTGTCTCAGTGCGTTCCGCGGCTACACCCAGGGCCACAGCAACATGGCCCCCACCTCCATCTCCCAGATGATCGAGGCGCTGTGCAAGCTGGTGGTGGGTCTGGGTCTGGCCTTCGCTCTGGCCCGCGCCGGGAAGCCCCCGGAGGACTCTGCCGCCGGTGCCATCGCCGGCGTCACCGTGGGCACGGTGGTGGCATTGGCCTACATGGTGGTCTACCATATGCTAAATACCAGCCAGGCTGACCGCCTGGGCAGCGACCGGGCAGACAGCGCGTCCACCATCCTGAAAAACCTCCTGCTCATCGCCATCCCCATCACGCTCAGCTCCTCCATGGTGGGCATTGTCACCGTCATCGACAGCTCGCTGGTGCAGGGGCAGCTCCAGCGCGTGCTGGTGGAGGACCCCTCCAGCTGGGCACTTTACAGCGAGTTCATTGATTTTAGTGCGCTGGATCAGGCCCTCACCTTCTGGAAGGCCGGTCTGCCCGCTACCTCCGACCCCACCATGGCCCTGCTTACCAGCCAGCTTTCCCAGGCCAATCCCCCCGCCACTGCGCTGGCTGTGAGCGAGGCGGTGCAGAACATCAGCCGCACCCTCTACGGCAACTATTCCGGCGCCATCAACATCTACAACCTGCCCACCTCCCTGATGGCCGCCCTCACCGCCTCCGTCATCCCCGCCGTGTCCGGTGCCCTGGCCAGAAAGGACCGGAACGGTTCCGCCCGCATCAGCGGCTCCGCCCTGCGGATCACCGCTCTGCTGGCCTTCCCCATGGGCATCGGTCTGTTCGTGATGGGCAAGCCCATCATGCGCCTGCTCTTCCCCAAGCTCACCATCCAGCTGGCCGGTCCTCTGCTGTCCACGCTGGGCCTTGCCACCGTGTTCGTGTGCATGATGCTGGTGTGCAACTCGATTTTGCAGGCCCACGGCTTTGTGAACCTGCCCGTCTTTGTCATGCTGCTGGGCGGCGCCATCAAGATCATCACCAACTATAACGTGGTGGCCATGCCCACCGTGGGCATCTACGGCGCCCCCATCGGCAACGTGCTGTGCTTTGGCGTGTGCCTGCTGCTGGATCTGGTCATCATCCATCGGGTCATCCGCAGAGCCCCCCGTATGCTGCCCATCTTCCTAAAGCCCCTGGCGGCGGCCGCTGTGATGGGTCTGGGTGCCTGGTCGGTCTACGGTCTGCTCTCCAAGCTTCTCTCCCACGGCGGCGTGCTCAGCTCCAGCGGAAACGCCCTGGCGGCGCTGGTGGCCATCGCCGTGGCAGCGGTGATCTATCTGGCGCTGGTGGTCGTCCTCAAGGCCATCTCCAAAGAGGATCTGGCCCTCATGCCCAAGGGCGAAAAAATCGCCAAGCTGCTGCATCTGTAAGATTTCTTTGGGCATAGCCTCCAAACATGGGGCGCACCTTTCGTTTCTTTCACCCAAATCTTAAAAAACGCTTGATAAGGAAGAAGAACTGTGGTAAATTTTCAAAGTATGGAACACTATGGTATGGATGAGCTGCGCCAGATCATGGCTCTGCTCCGGTCGCCCGAGGGCTGTCCCTGGGACCGGGCGCAGACCCACCAGTCCATCCGCCGCAATATGCTGGAGGAGGCCTACGAGGCCGCCGAGGCCATCGACGAGGACGACACCGAGCACCTGAAGGAAGAGCTGGGCGATGTGCTGTTGCAGGTGGTCTTTCACGCCCAGATGGCCGCTGAGGCGGGCCGGTTCACCTTCGACGACGTGGTGGACGGCATCGCCAAAAAGCTGGTATTCCGCCACCCCCATGTGTTCGGTACGGTGGAGGCAGACGACACCGGCGCGGCCCTGAACACCTGGGACGCCCAGAAGCAGGTGGAAAAGGGGCAAAGGACCGCCTCTGACACTCTGGACGCTGTGGCCCGGTCCCTGCCCGCCCTCATCCGGGCGGAGAAGATCCAGGGCAAGGCCAACAAGGCCGGTTTCGACTGGCCCGATCTGGAGCCCGCGCTGGACAAGGTGGTTGAGGAGGCCGACGAGCTGCGCCGTGCCGCCCACGGGGACGGCGATCCCGCCGAGGAGCTGGGTGATCTGCTGTTCGCCTGCGTGAAGGCCGGTCGGTTTTTGGGCCTTCCCAGCGAGGAATGTCTCCACGCGGCCTGTGAAAAGTTTATCCGCCGCTTCCGCCTGGTGGAAGCAAATGCGCCCCGCCCGCTCAGCCAGATGGAGCTCTCCCAGCTGGAGGAGCTGTGGCGTCAGGCTAAGACTCAGGAGCACAAACACGAAACTTAACATCCTCCCTTGGGCGGATTTAAGTATACGGGCCAGCAATTGGAGCTGCCCAACCTGTACAGGAGGAAATCAACTATGAATAAGAACGAACTCATCGCCGCTGTGGCCGAGAAGGCCGAGCTGTCCAAGAAGGACGCTGAGGCCGCTGTCACCGCTTCCATCGAGGCCATTACCGAGGCTCTGATCCGCGAGGAGAAGGTCCAGCTGGTGGGCTTTGGCTCTTTCGAGGTGAAGCACCGCGCCGAGCGTATGGGCCGCAACCCCAAGACTCTGGAGGCCGTCACCATCCCCGCCTCTAAGGCTCCCGTCTTTAAGGCCGGCAAGGCTCTGAAGGACGCCGTCGCCAAGTAATCAAACCTATTCGGAAGCGGGGGCGCTGCCTGACAGCGCCCCCGCTTCATTGGTATTTCAACATCTGCACTCAAGGAGGAATTTTCCCAATGCGACTGGACAAATGGCTGAAAGTCTCCCGCATCATCAAGCGGCGCACCGTGGCCAACGAGGCCTGCGACAACGACCGCGTCTGCGTCAACGGACGCCCCGTCCGGGCCAGCTACGACGTGAAGGCGGGCGACCTGGTGGAGCTGCGCCTGGGGGAGCGTATGGTCAAGGTGGAGGTGCTGGTGGTTGCCGACAACGTGGGCAAGGACGCCGCCGCCGCCATGTATAAGGAAGTCCTTTGATGGGCCGAACACTGGTCAGAAAGCTGACCGCCCTGGCTTTGACCGGGGCACTGGCCCTGTCCCTCACGGGCTGCGGGGTCCAGCAGAAGCCCGCCGAGACCCGCATCTTTGCCATGGACACGGTCATGTCCCTCACCGTCTATGGAAAAGACGGCCAGCAGGCCATGGACCGGGCGGTGGACACCATCTACCGGATGGACCGGACCCTGTCTGCCACCGACTCTGCCAGCGCTGTATTCGAGCTGAACAACGGGGCGGGGGAGTGGGTGGACATGGACCCCGAGGCCGCCTCGCTGCTGGATGAGGCCCTGCAGCTGGGGGAGATCACCGGGGGTGCTTTGGACGTGACCGCCTACTCCGCCGTGAAGAGCTGGGGCTTTACCACCGGCAGCTACCGGGTCCCCGACGCGCAGGAGCTGCGCACCCTGGCCGAGCACATCGACTACTCCGCCGTTGAGGTGGACGCAGAGGGGGCCCGCGCCCGGCTTCCCAAGGGGATGTCCCTGGATCTGGGTGCGGTGGCCAAGGGCCGTACCGGCGACCTGCTGGCCCGGCAGCTTCAGGAGGAGGGCATCTCCTCCGCGCTGCTCGATCTGGGGCAGAGCTCCATTCAGGCCGTGGGCGGCAAGCCGGACGGCTCGGCCTGGCGCATCGGGCTTCAGGACCCCGCCGGGCAGGGGTATCTGGCTGTGGTGGAGCTGGAGGATATGGCCATGGGCACCTCCGGGGGCTACCAGCGGTTCTTTGAGCACAGCGGGGAAGTCTATTGGCACATCCTGGACCCGGACACCGCCGCCCCCGCCCGCACCGGGCTGGGCTCGGTCACCGTGGTTTCCCCCTCCGGGCTTCTCTGCGACGGCCTTTCCACCGCCCTGTTCGTCATGGGGGAGGCGCGGGGCACCCAGTTCTGGCGCGACCACCCCGAGCTTCCATTCGATGTGATTTTTGTCCGTGAGGACGGCTCTGTCGCCCTCACCGCCGGGCTGGAGGAGGCCTTCTCTCTGGCCCCCGGCTACGAGGACCGGGAGGTGACCCTGCTCACATGAAAGCCCACGCCAAAATCGGCCTGCTGGCCCTTCTCGCCCTGGCTCTGATGGCTCTGGCAGCCGTTCTGCTGCTGCGGTCCCAGGGCGGCAGCGGCACCGTCGCCCGCATCTCTCTGGACGGGAAGGTGGTGGCGGAGCTGGATCTGAGCGCCGTGGAGGGCCGCTGGGAAACGACCTTCACCGGCAGGAGCGGCCTATCCAACCTTGTGGCGGCAGAGAACGGAAAAATCTGGGTGGAGGAGGCCGACTGCCCGGACCAGATCTGCGTGAAGCAGGGGCCGGCGGGGGCCGCCCCGGTGATCTGCCTGCCCAACAAGCTCATCATCGAGATCGTGGAGGGAGGGGACGGCCTTGACGCCCAAGCCGGTTAAAGGGACCCGGCGGCTCACCCGTCTGGCTCTGCTCACCGCCATCGCGCTCACCATTTTTATGGCTGAGGCACAGCTCCCGCCCCCCATCCCGGTGCCCGGTGTGAAGCTGGGGCTTGCCAACATTGTCACGCTCTACACCGTGTTCGCCCTTGGCCCAGGGGACGCGCTGCTGATGCTCACCGCCCGGGTTTTTCTGGGCGCTGTCTTTGCCGGACAGATGATGACCCTCCTCTACTCCGGTCTGGGCGGTCTCTTTGCCTGGTGTGCCATGGTGGGGTTGCGCAAGGTTTTCCCGCCCAAAAAGCTGTGGCTCTGTTCTCCCATTGCCGCGGTCTTTCACAACCTGGGGCAGCTGCTGGCTGCGGCCGCTGTGCTGCGCAGCTGGGCTGTGATGGCCTACCTCCCGTATCTGCTTCTGGCCGGACTTGCAGCCGGTCTTTTGACCGGCCTTGCGGCCCAATTTCTGCTGGAGCGCTTAAAGCAGATCCCCATGCAATAACCAAACGGACGCCGAAGGGCGTCCGTTTTTTTGCCGGAAGCCCCCTCTGTCGGGCCCCTTCCCGCCGGTTCGACCGTCCGTTTTTCCAGAAATTTCAAGGCTTTGACCGCTCTCATGCAGGGTGCTCTCCTTCGTCTTGCAAATCCGTCAATTCGTGCCGGTTCGTTTTGCAGGGGTTCCTGCATTCATATTTGCAAGTCATCCTGCATTTTCTCCATTCCCTGCAAAGCCGCAAAAAAAGACCGCCGAACGCTCGTTCCGCGGTCTTTTTAGTTATCCACATTTTTCTTTCCGAATGTGGATAACCGTTCTTTACAAAATCCGACAGTCTGTGGGCGCCGGAGGAACCTCCACGGAAGCCCCGGAGAGCTCGGCCGCCGCGCCGGAGCGGGGAACCAGGGTGAGGACGGTGCGATCCTCCTCGGTCTGCTCCTGCACATGGAGCCGTCCGAGCAGGGCTGTCAGCTCCATGCAGCCGGGCAGCTCCACCGAACGGGCCTCCTCGCCCCGGTTGAAGGCGCACAGGATGGTCTCCGTTTCGTCACGTCTCAGGTACACCAGAAGGTCATCCTGCGCCACCACATAGTGGATCTCGCCCCGGCGCAGGGCGGTGTGGTCACGGCGCAGCGCCCCCAGCGCCCGGTACCAGTCCAGCAGCTCCCGGTCCTCATGGCCCCAGGGGTAGG
>JAHHSC010000050.1 GCA_020025455.1 Lawsonibacter sp.
GCACCGGAATATCAGATACCTTCTTATAGATCAGTCGGATAAAGTCCGGGGGATCCTGTTTCCCTTTCATTATAAAGTCCGGCGGTAGATCAAACGGGACATATTTCGTCTTGTTGCCGTCTGGATAATAATGCCATGCATTGTTCTCACGTCGTATGCCATAGATACGCCGATCATACTCACCATTCCGCATGAAATAGGCGTGGCCCTCATATTCATACCCCTTAATGACCTGAGCATGCGTTTTGTCAGGGGTGCCGGTCATGAACAGAATGTCAAAGCTCGCATCTTTTGTATATTTCTCGTTAAACACAACATCCAGAGGCTTATCGGTATCGGGCAGCTCACGGCCGAATTCGTCCACACATTGGATCCGGATCTTCAATTCCTGCCAGCCGGAAGAGGTAAAGGTATAAATGGAGAAGCCCTCTGTGAGAAAGGTCACGGTGTATGTACCGGTATGCTCCGGCTGCTTCCATGTACCCACGGTGTCGTCCAGAACGGATTCCACCACCACCTCCGGCACGTTGGCAGCAGAACCATCTGCATTTGGGTCTAACCCGGTCGGCTCAGCCGGCGGGAGCTCTTTGTGGTGCTGAATGCGGATGGTTTTCGGGTCGGCCTTCTCCGGCAGCAGCGCCTCCACATCCATGGAGACATAGACCGGAGCGGACGGCTCCACCTCCGCACCGGCCTCATCCACCAGCGCAAGGTCCAGTGCCGTCAGATAGTCATAGTCCACACCGGCCGCTTTGACGCGCTGCTCGGCCAGCGCGTACACCTCGCCCGTCTCCTCCACCGCCCGCACCCTGAGCGTGACCGATTCGGGGATCACACCGGGCTGGGCAAACACATTTACCGCACCGCCCTCCGGCAGCTGTGCGGTCCGAACTTCTGTATAGTCGGCGGGAATGGCATGCCGCAGCGGTTCCGGCTGTGCGGCCTGCTCCTCCGACATCTGGGACTCTTCGTTAGGCACGGGCTCTGTGACATCGTAGCACGCTTCGGAATGCACATGCTCCGGCTTGGGGCAGACCGGCACCGCCTCCCTACATTCTTCGGTGTGCGTATGGGTCTCGCTCTCCTCCTGACCGCAAACCAGCTGGCTGGCATAGCAGTCATCCGAGTGAGAATGGGCCTCGATTCCGCAGATGAGCTGTCCGCTCAGCGTATTGGCGGGCCGTACCAGCATCCACAGGGTACCTGCCACGACCACCAACGCCAACGCTGCAAACCAGCTATAGAGTTTCTTTTGATGGCTGCGCTGGGCTTGGAACCTTGCGCCCTTATCATGTATCGTATTTGGCATAAATTCTCTTTCTCCTTTCTTCAGGCATATATTGTATTACAAAATTTTCCCAATCGCTTACCAGGGCCAGATACGCAACAAAATCCGACCCAAAACCTTGTCTTCCCGGACCGTGCCCACCGCGGTTGTACGGCTGTCCAGTGAGATCGCTCGATCATCGCCCATAACGAAGAGTTCACCATCTCCTACCTGACAGGGGAGCTGGATATTGCACTGACCTCTGCTTTTCTCCACAAGATACGGTTCATCCAGCGCTTTCCCATCCACAAGAACGGTGCCGTCCTCACGGATGTCTACATACTGTCCTGCGGTGGCAATGACTCGTTTAATCAGGATCTTATTGTCATAGTAGAACGCGATCACATCGCCGGACTGAACATGCTCGGTCCGGACAGCAAGCACCAATTCCCCGTTATTCAAGGTCGGCCTCATGCTAGATCCCGTGATCCTAAGTATCGGCATCCAGAGCGTTACAGTCAAAACTGCGGCTGCTGCCACAACCGCCAGGGAACACAGCATCCATCTAAGCGCCTGGTGCATTCGCTTCTGATCCCGAAGCCGTTCAATCTCCCGGTCGATCTCTTCGATGGAGGGGCGGGGCAATTTCTCCTTCATTTCATCCTCCCGCGCATCCATCGGACACCTTCTCCAGTTTATCCCTCGACCCGGCATACTCCTCCGGAGCTTCCCGCCGGCGCATGCGTTGCAGTATCTCGTCCACGGATAGCTCCGCCTGCTCCTCTGCTGAATTTGGAGTAGGGGGCTCCGAATAATCCTTTCCCACAGAGCCAGATCGGTATAAAAGGGCAAGCTCGCGCGGCAAGCGCTCTTCAAGGCTTTTTTTGACACTTTCCAAATACTGATCGGCAGCCCTCTGTGCCGTTTCAAACACCTCATTGACGGCCAATGCCGCCTGGGCGATATTACCAAACTGCTTGGCCCGAAGGACTCGCTGCTCAATGACTCTGTCTCGTTCTTCCACCTGCTGCTTTAGTGCCTGGATTTCCCGCTCCTGTTCTGCCAGCAGCTCCAACAGCTCAAGCTTGGATAGTTTTTTCAACAACTTTTTTTGTTCCATAACGACAGCGGCACCCCCTTCTTACGGATCTGATCTTGCTTTTCTGCCTTGCCGCCCTGATTCCAGCCGCATTCTGATAGATTTAGACAGAAATTCACCTTAATTATAAGAAAAAATTTCCAATCTGCAACCTCTAACCTTCTTTTTCAGCATATTGACGGATTTAGGCGACCTAGTTTGTGCGTTTTTATGTCTCAGAAAAGGGATTTGAGCGCAAGAGGCATCCGTATTCTCAGTGGTGTGGCTGTACGCAGCCATCGCTATGAGCAACACCACTAAGAAACCATGCACACAGAAGCGAAGCAGAAGCAACCATAAAAAATGCGCCTGCTTCGGCCCCGGTTGGGGCATATAGCAGGCGCATCATGCGGTTTTTCTATGCTGGAGAGTTCAACTTTTTCTCTTTCTATGCGTCACAATCTCTTAAATGTGCAAACAAACCGCCCTTCTGGGCGGCGGCGCTTATGCGCCGTGAACTGCTTTGCCAATGGCAAAGCAGTTCACGGGGGGCGGCTGTGCCCACCCCAAGCATGTCGATTACGAACAGGTGGAGCGACCAGCGGGAGCGGAACCCAAAAGAAAAGACACCATCGTTCGATGGTGTCTTTCTTTTGGTGGACCTGAAGGGGATCGAACCCTCGACCTTACGGATGCGAACCGTACGCGCTCCCAGCTGCGCTACAGGCCCTTATCTAGCTTATTTATTATACCAGATTTCCGTGGATTGTAAAGGGGATTTTTCGATTTTGTCCCGGAGGCTCCAGAGTGGAGCCTCCGAGACAGCTCGTTACAGAAGTTCGATTTCGTCCTGCGTGACGGTGGCGATGCCCCGCTCCGCCAGGGCGGCGTTGGCCCGCTCCACATCGCCGACCCGGAAGATCATATAGGCCCGGTCCACGTTCCTTCCGCCCAGGAAGGCGTACATATATTCCACGTTGATCCCGGCGTTGGTAATGATCTGGAGGACCCTGTTCAGCCCGCCCGGCGTGTCCGGGATGGCCACGCCCAATACCGGGGTAAGAGAGTGGATATACCCCGCGTCGGTCAAAACACGGGTGGCCTCGTAAAGCTTGTCCACGATGATCCGTGCAATGCCAAAGTCCTTGGTCTCCGCCATAGACAGGGCACGCATATCCACGCCGTTCTGGGCCAGGGCCCCGGTCATAGCGTAGAGAGCGCCCGGCTTATTTTCCAAAAACACAGAAATCTGCTTGATACTCATATTGTCCTCCTCACAGCTTCCGTTTGTCGATGACCCGAACCGCCTTCCCCTCGCTGCGCGCGATGGACTTGGGCGCCACCAAAGTGACCTTTGCGGTGAGGCCCAGCATGGCCCTTAGACCCTCGGTCAGCTCCTTCTGGCGGCGGGTGATCTCGCCCAGATTGTCGGTGAACATCTCGGGGGTCATCTCCACCTTGATATCCAGGGTGTCGGTGTTTCTCACCCGGTCCACCAGAATCTGATAGTTTGCGGGGTAACCGTGGTTGAGCAGCACGGTCTCCACCTGGGAGGGGAATACGTTGACGCCGCGGATGATGAGCATATCGTCCGAGCGGCCCATGGGCTTGCACATTTTGATGAACGTGCGGCCGCAGGCGCACGCCTCATACTTGAGCTGGCAGATATCCCGGGTACGGTAGCGCAGCAGGGGGAAGGCCTCGCGGGTGAGGGCGGTGAAAACCAGCTCGCCCTTGGAGCCGTCAGGCAGTACCTCCCCGGTATCCGGGTCGATGATCTCCGCAATAAAGTGGTCCTCGTTGATGTGCAGGCCGGACTGCTCGGAGCACTCGTAGGCCACGCCGGGGCCGCTGAGCTCGGTAAGCCCGTAAATATCGTAGGCCTTGATGCCCAGCGTCTCCTCGATATCCCGGCGCATCTCCTCGCTCCATGCCTCCGCACCGAAAATGCCCCGCTTCAGGGGGATCTGGTCGGGGGTCAGGCCCATCTCCTTCATGCTCTCGCCCAGGTAGGCGGCATAGGAGGGCGTGCAGCACAGCAGCGTGGTGCCAAGGTCACGGAGAAAGGTGATCTGGCGGTCGGTATTGCCGGAGGAGATGGGGACGGTAAGGCAGCCAACCTTGCGGCTGCCGCCGTCGAAGCCCAGACCACCGGTGAACATCCCGTAACCGTAGGCCACCTGGCAGATATCCGCGCTGGTCCCGCCGGCGGCGGTGATGGCACGGGCCACGCAGTCCTCCCAGAGATCCATGTCGTGCTGGGTGTAGAAGCCCATGACCCGCTTACCGGTGGTGCCGGAGGTGGCGTGCACACGCACGCAGTCGGTGAGGGGGCGGGCCATCATGCCGCAGGGGTAGGTCTCCCTCAGGTCGGCTTTGGTAACAAAAGGGAGCTTATAGAGGTCATCCACCGATTTGATATCGTCTGGGGTGACCCCCTTCTCCTCCATTTTTCTTCGATAGTGGGGGACATTCTCCCACACATTGCGGACCTGCCGGACCAGCCGTTCGCTCTGCCAGGCCCGGATCTGCTCGCGGGGCGCGCACTCCACTTCGGGTTGATAATAATGCTCCATGGGTAACCCCTCTTTTCTGTTTAAACGAATGGATCAGGCATGTTTGCCCAGATAAAATGCGTTCTTGTTCAGCTCCAGAAACTTCTGGGGCACCACAGCCTCCAGGGCCTTCATCCATGCCTCGTCAGGCAGGTCGAAGTAGTGGGACAGGCGGCCCATCAGGACGATGTTTACGGCTTTGGACGAACCGGCCTGCTCTGCCAGCGCCAGGCAGTCCAGTGCGTCAACCTTGGCACCTGCCGCCCGCATTTTCTCCACCAGACCGTCCGGGTACTGGGCGGCACCGGTGATGACAGGCATGGGGTCGATCTGCTGGGTGGAGGTGACGATCTGGCCGTCGGGCTTCAGATAGCTCAGCCACCGGGCAGCCTCCAGCGTCTCAAAGGACACGATGTAGTCGGCCTCCCCCTCGTCGATGACGGGGGAATACACCTTCTCGCCGCAGCGGACGTAGGTGACCACGGAGCCGCCCCGCTGGGACATTCCGTGGACCTCGCTGACCTTCACGTCATACCCCTGCTCCATGGCCAGACGGCCCAGCAGCTTACTGGCCAGCAGGGAGCCCTGTCCGCCTACGCCGACGATCATAATATTCGTTGTCTCCATGGCTCAGGCCTCCTTTCCGGTGCTCTCAAAGGCACCTACGGGGCACAGCTGCTGGCACACGCCGCAGCCTACGCAGAGGGTATTGTCCACATGGGCCTTGCCGATCTTCATGGAGATGGCAGGACAGCCGATCTTCATGCAGGACTTGCAGCCCACGCACTTGTCCGTGTTCACCTTTAACGGCGCCTTGTGCTTGACGTACTTCAGAAGGGCGCAGGGGCGGCGGCTGATGATGACGGAGGGCTCGTCGGCGGCCAGCTCCTCCTTCACCGCCCGGTCCGTCTCCTTCAGGTCGTAGGGGTCCACCACCCGGACCCGGTTGAAGCCCATGGCGCGGCACAGGGACTCCAGGTCGATCTTGCCCGCCGGGTCGCCCTTGATGTTGTAGCCGGTGGTGGGGTTCTGCTGATGGCCGGTCATGCCGGTGATGGAGTTATCCAGAATGATGACGGTGGAATTGGACTGGTTATAGGCGATGTTGGCAAGGCCGGTCATGCCGGAGTGCATGAAGGTGGAGTCGCCGATGACGGCCACCGTTCGGTGCTCGCTCTCCTGGCCCAGCGCCTTATTAAACCCGTGGATGGCCGAGATAGAGGCCCCCATGCACAGCGTCATGTCCATAGCGGACAGGGGGGCCACCGCACCCAGGGTGTAACAGCCGATGTCGCCCAGGACGGTGCATTTATTCTTGCTCAGGGTATAGAAAAGACCGCGGTGGGGGCAGCCGGCGCACATGACCGGGGGACGGGGCGGGATGGCCTCCTCCAGGGCGGTTCCGGTGTGAACGGCGCCGCCCAGTCTCTCTGCAATCCGGTTCTGGGAAAATTCTCCCACCATGGGCAGCAGATCCTTGCCGGACACCTCCAGCCCCAGACAGCGGCAGTGCTCCTCAATGATGGGGTCCATCTCCTCCACCACCACCAGCCTGTCCACCTGGGCGGCAAAGCTGCGGATGAGCTCCACGGGCAGGGGGTTCACCATGCCCAGCTTCAGCACGGAGACGCTGTCCCCAAATACCTCCCGCACATACTGATAGGAGGTGGAGGAGGTGATAATGCCCAGCTCCCTGCCGCCCAGTTCCACCCGGTTGATGGGGGCAGTCTCCGCCCAGGCACGCAGCTTTTCCGTCCGCTCCTCCACAATGGGGTGGCGGCGCTTGGCGTTGCCGGGCATCATAACATACTTGGCAATGTTCTTCTCGTAGGGAATGGGGGTGGGCACCACGCGGTCATGGAGCTCTACCAAAGACTGGGAGTGGGCCACACGGGTACACATTTTCAGCATGACCGGGGTATCAAACTGCTCGCTCAGGGCAAAGGCCAGTTTGGCAAACTCCAGGGCCTCGGCCGAATCGGAAGGCTCCAGCATGGGGACCTTGGCGGCGATGGCGTAATGGCGGGAGTCCTGCTCGTTCTGCGAGGAGTGCATCCCTGGGTCATCGGCTACCCCGATGACCATACCGCCGTTGACCCCGGTATAGGACATGGTAAACAGAGGATCGGCAGCCACATTCAGTCCCACGTGCTTCATGCCGCAGAAGGACCGCTTCCCCGCCAGGCTGGCGCCGAAGGCCGTCTCCATGGCCACCTTCTCGTTGGGGGCCCACTCGCAGTAGATCTCGTCGTACTTGGCGGCCTCCTCGGTGATTTCGGTACTGGGCGTGCCGGGGTAGCTGGAAACCACCGCGCAGCCAGCCTCATAGAGTCCACGGGCAGCAGCCTTGTTGCCCAACATCAGTTCTTTCATGTTCCTCCCTACTTTCTTCTAATCGGTCAGGGTTCGTCCTTCCCCTTGGGCTTGTCATAGCCCTCCCGCACGATCACTTCCTGCATGATTCCGCCCGCACCGTTGTCCAGCATGGACCGGCGCACGCGGCTGATGGTCGCACTGGAGGCACCGGTCTTTTCCAGAATGTCCAGATAGACCATGCCCTGCTGCAAATACACGGCAACATCAAAGCGCTGCTCCATGCTTCTCAGCTCGGTTGGAGTACACAGGTCATCAAAAAATCGGCAGCACTCATCGATGTCCTTCAGCTTTAAAATTGTCTCGTACAGTGCCATGCTGCGTTCTTTGTTGTCCATAATTTGGCTCCTTTCAATCTTGTACCGTTCCTGTATGTTCTTCAAACTGCGTTTGGGCCGTCCGGCCCGCTCTTTCTATTAACCATAACACATTAAAGTGTGACAGTAAACACCTATTTTGAAATTTTTTTCGGTTCTGTGCGGTTTTTTTCTCCTGCTCCCTCTGCCAAAAAAGAACGCTCTTTTTCTCTTGACTTTTCCCGCGAAACGCGGTAGTATCTTGTCAACGTACTTCAACGCTTTAAACTTCATTCATCAAAAGTAAAAGTTGAAAGGAGCCTGTGTCATGCCCATTACGGACCTTCTGGAACGAAACAGTAAGCTCTACGGCGAGGAGACCGCTCTGGTCGAGATCAACCCTGAAATTCAGGAGCCTCAGCGCGTCACCTGGAAGGAGTATTCCCTCATTCAGCCCACCTCCGCGCTCCCCTACCGCCGTGAGATCACCTGGTCTGTGTTCGACGAGAAGGCCAACCGCGTGGCCCATATGCTGCTGGGCCGCGGCATCCGCAAGGGGCAGAAGGTGGCCGTGCTGCTGATGAACTGCCTGGAGTGGCTGCCCATCTACTTTGGCATTTTGAAGGCGGGGGCCATTGCAGTGCCGCTGAACTTCCGCTACACCGCCGATGAGATCGTGTACTGCGTCAAGAAAGCGGACGTCGATGTGCTGTTCTTCGGCCCGGAGTTCATCGGCCGGATGGAGGATGCCGCCCCCATCATCGGCGGGGAGCGTCTGCTGTTTTTCGTGGGCGAAAGCTGCCCCTCCTTCGCAGAGGACTACCACCGAGCCACCGCCAACTGCTCCAGTATGCCCCCAAAGGTACTGGTGGACGAGGATGACGAGGCCGCCATCTACTACTCCTCCGGCACCACCGGCTTCCCCAAGGCCATTTTGCTCAAGCACGCCGCGCTGATGCAGTCCGCCCGGATGGAGGCCATCCACCACGAAACGAGCCACGAGGACGTGTTCCTGTGCATCCCGCCTCTTTACCACACGGGTGCCAAAATGCACTGGTTTGGCTCTCTCTTTACGGGCAGCAAGGCGGTCCTGCTGAAGGGCAGCTCCCCGAAGGCCATTTTTGACGCGGTGTCCCAGGAGAAGTGTTCCATCGTGTGGCTGCTGGTGCCCTGGTGTCAGGATATTCTGGCCGCTCTGGACCGGGGTGAGCTGCGTCGGGAGGACTACACCCTCGACCAGTGGCGCCTCATGCACATTGGCGCACAGCCCGTTCCCCCTTCCCTCATCCGCCGGTGGAAAGAATACTTCCCTGACCACCGCTACGACACCAATTACGGCCTTTCTGAGTCCTGCGGCCCCGGCTGTGTCCATCTGGGCATGGAACATATCCACAAGGTGGGCGCCATTGGTGTACCGGGCCACGGCTGGGAGACCAAGATCGTGGATGAGCAGAACGTACCTGTCCCCCAGGGACAGGTGGGGGAGCTGTGCGTGAAGGGGCCGGGCGTGATGGTGTGCTACTACAACGACCCCAAGGCCACCGCCGAGGTGCTCATTGATGGCTGGCTCCACACCGGCGACATGGCCCGCATGGACGAGGACGGCTTCCTGTTCCTGGTGGACCGGAAGAAGGACGTCATCATCTCCGGCGGCGAGAACCTGTACCCCGTCCAGATCGAGGCCTTTCTTGCCTCTTACCCCAAGGTCCACGATGTGGCCGTCATCGGCCTGCCTGACCCCCGTCTGGGTGAAATTGCCGCCGCCATCATCCAGGTGAAGGACGGTATGACCTGCACAGAGGGTGAGATCAACCAGTTCTGCACCGATCTGCCCCGGTACAAGCGCCCCCGCAAAATCATGTTTGCGGACGTGCCCCGGAACCCCACCGGCAAAATTGAAAAGCCCAAGCTGCGGGAACGGTACTGCGGTGTCCGGCTGGTAGAGGCTCAGAACCAGGGCTGAACCGCGCCGTACCATC
>JAHHSC010000051.1 GCA_020025455.1 Lawsonibacter sp.
CGGATGTGTCAGAGCTTCAACGTGCACGGGGCCGGGGCCATTGACCCAAAGAAGGCCGGAAAGGGTACCATCCTCCCCAGCTGGAACGTAGGCGACATGGACCCCGCCGACGCCCGCGCCATGGCAGGCGTGCTCTACGAGCTCTACCTGCGCTCCAAGGAGGTCTACCAGGTCTCCTATGTCTTTGCGGAGGATGTGGACATCGACTTTATTTCCCGCGTGAAGGAGTTATCCCTCCGGGGCGTATCCATTGATGCCACCACCGTCCGCCAGTACAACACCCCCTACGCCGCCCACCTGCTGGGCCGTGTCACCCCCATCTATCAGGAAGAATGGGAGGACTACAAGGACAAGGACCTGGACGGGGATGGAAAGCCCGACTACCAGAAAAATGACACCGTGGGCAGGGACGGGGTGGAGAAGGCCTTTGAATCCTACCTGCGGGGCAGGCCCGGCGTGCGCACAGTGGAGCGCAATACCAGGGGCAAGGTGGTCTCCTCCACCTGGCTGGAGGAGCCGCAGCCCGGTGATAACGTGGTACTCACCCTGGACATCGGATTGCAGGCCAAGGCAGAGGAGACTCTGGCCACCATGGTCCCCCAGCTGGAAAGCCCGGACACGGAGGGCGCGGCCTGCGTCATTCTGGATGTGGACTCCGCCGATGTGCTGGCGGCCGCCTCCTACCCCACCTTTAACCTGAGCACCTTCTCCTCCGACTATAACGACCTGGTCAAAGACCCGCTGAAGCCCATGCTGAACCGGGCCTTCCAGGGCCTGAGCCCCCCCGGCTCCACTTTCAAGCCGGTCACCGCCATCGCCGCGCTGGAGGAGAACATCATCACCCCAAAGACCATCATCAACACGAAGGGTAAGTATACCTACTACCCCGGCACCCCTCCGCGCTGCTGGATCTATCGCGAACACGGCCGAACCCACGGCCCCATCAACGTCACAGAAGCTCTGAAAGTTTCCTGTAACTACTTCATGTTCGACATTGGACGCCGTCTTGGCATCGAGCGGCTTCAGGACTACGCCGCCCGCTTTGGTCTGGGTGAGCGCACCGGTCTGGAGCTGTACGAGGAGAAGGGCGTGATGGCAGGTCCGGAGTTCACCGAGTCCCTGGGCGGCACCTGGTACGAGGGCAACGTACTGTCGGTGGCCATCGGCCAGGAGAGCAGCCAGTTCACCCCCATCCAGCTGGCCAACTACACCGCAACCCTGGTCAACGGCGGCACCCGCAACGCGACCCACCTGTTGAAAGAGGTCAAGTCCAGCGACTTCACCCGGATCGTGGAGCGCTATGAGCCGAGGGTGTTAAGCACCATCGATATCAAGCCCAAGAATCTGGATGCCGTCAAGGCCGGTATGCTGGAGCTGACGGCCGACGGCTCTGTGTCCAAGTACTTTAAGGACCTGGACGTACAGGTGGGCGCCAAGACCGGCTCGGCACAGGTCAGCTCCCGCACCGAGTCCAACTCCCTCTTCATCTGCTTCGCCCCCTATGAAAAGCCTGAGATTGCCATGGCCATCGTGGTGGAGAAGGGCGGAAGCGGCGCCAGCATCGGCCGTCTGGCTGCCGATATCCTGTCCTACTACTTCTCCGCGCAGGAAACCAGGGATGAGATTCCCCCCGAAAACACGCTCCTGCCGTGATTTGTCCACCTTTTCCTTGACGAATGTGGAAAAAAGGGATACACTACTTGTTCGTAATACACTATTCCCCGGGGCCTTCCGCCCCGCTTAAAGAGGAGATGTCACACCCATGTCTGAATGCACTCACGACTGCTCCAGCTGCAGTTCCAACTGCGGCGAGCGCGATATGCACGTCCCCGGCAATGCCATGTCCAGCGTCAAGCGTGTGATTGCCATTGTCAGCGGCAAGGGCGGTGTCGGCAAGAGCACCGTCACGTCCTGCCTGGCCGCCGCCATGAACCAGAAGGGCCGGAAGGTGGCCGTTCTGGACGCCGATATCACCGGCCCCTCCATCCCCACCGCCTTCGGCGTCCACGAACACGCCGTCGGTGACGGCACCAATATCTTCCCCGCCGAAACCCCCAGCGGCCTGAAGCTCATGTCGCTGAACCTGCTGTCCGCCAACGAGACCGACCCCGTCATCTGGCGCGGCCCCGTCATCTCCGGCGTGGTCACCCAGTTCTGGACCGACGTTCTGTGGGGCGATGTGGACTATATGTTTGTGGATATGCCCCCCGGAACCGGCGATGTGCCGCTGACCGTGTTCCAGTCCCTGCCCATTGACGGTGTGATCGTGGTCACCTCTCCCCAGGATCTGGTGTCTATGATTATCACAAAGGCCGTGAACATGGCCAAGATGATGAACGTGCCCGTGCTGGGTCTTGTGGAGAACTACAGCTACTTCCAGTGCCCCGACTGCGGCAGCAAGCACGCCATCTTTGGCGAAAGCCACCTGGATGACGTGGCCAAGGAGCTGGATCTGCCCATTCTGGCCCGCCTGCCCATCGACCCCTCTCTGGCCAAGCAGTTCGACGCCGGCCGCATCGAGCAGGTGGAGCATAACCCCCTGGCCCCGGTTGCGGACCTTCTGGTGGAGCAGCACGGCTGAGCATAACCGCATCGGCAATCAATGTGCACTCCGCCCCTTCTGATGTCGCAGGGAGCGCAGAGGGCCCGCCTGTTCACCGGACAGCGGGAAAAGAAATGATTGTTTTCATCCGCCAAATCGCCTATAATGGACATGACCCCGTTTGGGGGTCATGTCCATTTTTTCATTGACACGATTGAGCGAGGTGTATTTATGTACGACATCATCGTGGTGGGCGGCGGTCCCGCCGGACTGACCGCTGCCCTATATGCGGCGCGAGCCGGTAAACATGTGTTGGTTCTGGAGGGGGAGACCACCGGCGGTCAGATCAATTTTGCACCTCAGGTGGATAACTACCCCGGTCTGCCCAGCATGAGCGGCGCCGATTTCGGCCAGACCCTCACCCGCCAGGCACGGGACCAGGGCGCCGAACTCATCAAGGCGCAGGCCCTCTCTCTGCGGCCCCGGGGCAACCAGTTTGAGGTCGTCACCGCGGATGGGTGTTACGCCGCCGCTGCCGTCATCATGGCCACCGGCGTCACACAGCGGAAGCTGGGGCTTCCCGGCGAGGACGCTCTGGCCGGCGCCGGTCTTTCTTACTGCGCCGTGTGTGACGGCTCCCTTTACCAGGACCGCCCCGTTGCCGTGGTGGGCGGCGGCGACACCGCTTTGCAGGACGCGCTGTTTCTCTCCGAGCGCTGCTCCCACGTCACCCTGATCCATCGCCGCGACCTGTTCCGGGGCACCCAGCGGCTTGTGGACCAGCTGCGGGAGCGAACCAATGTGACCTTCCTCATGAGCCACACGGTGGAGGCACTCCACCGCGGCCCCGACGGGCTTACCGGCCTGACTCTGCTGGACAAAAAGTCCGGTAAGCAGCTGGAGCTGGCCGTGGACGGGCTCTTTGTGGCCGTGGGGCAGAAGCCCCGCACCAGGGCTTTTTCCACTCTTTTGATGACCGACGACCGGGGCTACCTGCTGTCCAACGAGAACTGCACCACCGGTCTGAGCGGTGTCTTTGCTGCGGGCGACTGCCGGGCCAAGGAGGTCCGCCAGCTTGCCACCGCCGTGGGCGACGGAACCACGGCCGCGCTGGGGGCCTGTAAGTATGTGGACCTCTGGCGCGCCAAGCAGGCCAAAAATCCGGACTGAGGCACTCACTCGCCAGACAGAAAACGTCCTGTGCATCCATGGATGCACAGGACGTTTTTCATTTCACCAAGCTTCTGAGCAGACCCCGGCAGCCCTCGCTCACATCCTGCCAGGTGGCCTCGAAGTTCCCGGTGTACCAGGGGTCCGCCACCTCGCCGGGCCGGTCCGTGTAGTCCATAAGGGCGTGGATCTTCCCCTCCGGGTCGCCGCCGCAGATGCGGCGCATATTCCGCAGATTGCTCTCGTCCATGCCGATGAGCAGATCCCAGCGCTGGTAATCCTCTGCTCGCAGCGGACGGGCGGTTTTTCCCGCGCAGGAGATGTGGTGCTCTGCCAGCTTCCGCCGTGCAGGCGGGTAGACCGGATTGCCGTACTCCTCGCTGCTGGTGCCGGCGGAGGCAATTTCAAACCGGTCCCCCAGGCCCTCCCGCTCCACCAGATCCCGCATTACAAATTCCGCCATGGGGCTGCGGCAGATGTTGCCCAGGCAGACAAACAGTAGTTTCGTCATGGATCAATTTCCTTTCTGATGTCCATATTCATATAAAAACGGCTCCGCTCCGTCTCCGGGCGCGGAGCCGCTGGTTTGCAGATTACAGCGAAAGCAGCGTCTCGCTGAGCCTCTTTCCGGCTGCGCCGCCGAAGTCCTCCACTCTGCGTATGCGCAGAAATGAGGAGCCGTAGATCAGCCGCTCATTTTCCAGCTCATCGTCATTACCCAAAAAGATGCCGATGACGTGTACGCCCTGCCGGCGCAGCGCGCGCACCTGGAAGCAGGTATCCCGTATGGCAGCATCCCCGATATACGGTTCGGGGGTGTCCGAGCGGACCCTGCCGCTGACCATGTCGTTGGGCAGACCGTCGCTAAAGACAATGAGGATTTTATGCTCCTCCCGCCGCTTTAAAAGCGCAAGCCCGGCGGCGGCCAGGGCAAGCCCATCCCGGTTGTTGGAGGTGGCCCGATACCTGAGAATCCTCTTGTCCGCCTCCGGCTTATCATCATAGTCACGGAAGCGGGTGAGCACCGTATGATCTCCATAGGTGCAGTAGCTCATCACCCGATGGGGGATCTTGATTCGGCTCAGAGCGGCGCTGAACAGCAGGCTCTGCATGGCAACCATGGACTGGCGAATGACTTGCGAGCCGCTGGCGTCGATCAGCAGATCCACCACAATGGCAGACTGATCCTGGTGTGCCGTTTTTTGGAAGAGCTGCGGATTTTCACAGCGGCCGGCCTTCCAGAGAGTGCGGTTATCCAGCACGCCGTAGAAGGAGCGGTAGACCTCCGGGTCATTTTTTAAGTTCAGCGCATTCTGGAAGGCCCGCTCAATGCTTCGGACCGCCTGACGGGCAGCGTCCTCGTGCTGGTTCAGCATCTGCAAATTCGCATCCCGGCTGGCCCTTAACGAACCGGCTCTGGCCGAGGTGCCCTCGTAT
Source organism: Lawsonibacter sp. (assembly GCA_020025455.1). Taxonomy (GTDB): domain Bacteria; phylum Bacillota; class Clostridia; order Oscillospirales; family Oscillospiraceae; genus Lawsonibacter. The sequence goes on from JAHHSC010000051.1 coordinate 5,150, forward strand.
GCGCCCTCCGGCAGACCATCTGTGAACAGCAGCTTACGCTGCTCGTGTATCCCGACACAGACCGCGCTTTCGATCTCCTCCATGGCCTTGTTCGTCTCATAGCTGGGGCCGAAGTTTTGGGCAAGGTACGCGGGGACGGCCGCCAGCGCCTCCTCCGAAAGCTCGATCCCGTCCACGTTCATCCCGTCTGCCTTTTGGTACTGCAATTCCGGCTCTGCCTCGTCTGGCTCGGAGGGGTCGTCCCGGTCCGGGGCAAGGGCATTTCCCTCCCACAGCTCATCATCCGAACCTTCAAACTGGGCAAGCTCATCCTGGCTGTGGTCAGGGGCAAAGTAGCGGTGAAAGATCTTTTTGTACAGGAGCACGGCCTGCTCCACCAGGCTCTTTGCATCCATGCACGCGCTGCACCCCTGCATCATCTGGAGGAACTGCTCCAGCACGGGCTCGAACCCCTCTAGGTGCTTGAGAATCTGGCGGCTCTCCGCGTTGGCGGTCTGCGGAAACTGGTCCGTCAGCCAGAATATCGTCATCCAGCCCAGCGGGGCGTGGCGCAGCCGCAGGGGGTCGGTGTCCAGCAGCTCCCGGGCGGCCTGCTCCGCCAGAACCGGAAGGCCCGGTCGCTCTGCGGCCAGCCTCACGCGCACCGCATATTCCAGGCACATATGGGCAACGGGAAGCAGCCTGTGCATATCGTAAGCTGCATACCGATATCGTCTGAGCCACACATTCAGCTCGTCCAGCCCAAACAGCTTATCTCCGCCGCCCAGCATGGCCCCCTCGTACACCGTGACCATGCCGCCGGCCTTGCGATATGGTTGGCTCATCATGCGGATATACTCCGGGTATTCTCTGACCCTGTGGTCCCCGGAGACCGTCCGAAACAGGCTTTCCTCTCGATCCATAGCAGCACTGCCCCTCCGTCAGACAAATCGGGTCGTCACAACATCCTGGACCAATTGATGCTCGTACTCGTCAAAGCACTTGTTGGTGATGCCGATGGTGATGGCATCCTTCGGACGCATCCCGTCCGTCATCAGACGCAGGGCGGCGATCATGCCGCGCATATCCACCGCTTGGGTGGAGATCTCCCCGTTGACTGCTTTCTCGTTCAGATCCATAAAAAGTCCAACGCAGCCTTCGAGGTTCTCCTGCGATGCCTTGGGGACATTCTCTTTTAGCAGCCGGCTCAGCTGCCCCTCCCCCAGGGGCGGCATTCGGATCACCGTAAAGCGGGACACCAGCGCTTCGTTCAGCTCACGGGTCCCCGCATAGCCGTAGTTCATCGTGGCAATGAAGCGGGCGGCCGGGTGAATGGGAATGCAGTCATAGCCCGGCACATCGATCAGTCTGCGGTAGTCCAGCACCGAGTGCAGCACGGACACCGCTTCGTTTTTCGCCATATTGATCTCGTCCAGAATACAAAACCCGCCGTACTGAGCGGCCTGTGCCACGGGCCCCCTGCGCAGACACACTTCCCCGCCCACAAAGGTGTCGGTGCCGATCAGCGTGCTGCTGTCCGTGTTGGTATGGAACGAAACATTATAGACGGGCCGCCCGAACAGCCAGGCCAGGTTGTCCGCCAGAATATTCTTTCCGGTAGCTTTTCCCCCGCACAGCAGGATATTTTCACCTTGCAGCAGCGCGGCAGCGGCCAGGTCCAGGATCTCTTCGCCGATGAATTCCACGGGCGGCTTTACCACGCGTCCCTGTACCGCCGCATCCACGCAGTAGCGCGTTCTAAACTGTTCCAGTCGAGTCGTCAGATCTTCTCTCATCGTGTTTCCGCCTTTTCCTTTCTCCGGGCAGCTGCCCCATGTCTGCGCCACAGCAGCACGCTTTTTTCTGCTGTTTGCGTGTTCGATTGTATCGTTCCGCTCAAACTTTGTCAATCTCTTTCCCCGTTACGATGCCCCAACGCAGGCCGATTTAAAACGCCTTTTGCACACCCCCAAGGGCCCGGTATGGTGCCAAAAGGCCTGTTCCCGGACGGAGAACAGGCCTTCTCTGATTTCAGACGTTCCGGAGCCCGGTCACCGGGCTTCCTCTATTCGCATGAGCTTCTCCACCGCGGAACGCTCGGGCACTGAGGAGATCCCGCCCGGCTGCGTGGTAGACAGGCTGGCGGCGGCCATGGCAAAACGCCCCACCCGCTCCAGCTCCTCTGCGTTCAGCGTCCCCGGGTCCTTGCCCAGCTCCAGCAGCATATGGACGGCGCTGCCGCCGAAAATGTCCCCCGCGCCAGTGGTGTCCAGCGCTGTGACCTTGGGCGGTCTGCCCCGGAACGACGCGGTGCGGTTCTTTAAGATACAGCCATCTGCCCCCAGGGTGACCATAGCCAGCCGGATGCCGAACTCCTCCAGCAGCCGGTCCGCCCCTTCCTCCGGGGCGCAGCCAAAAAGAAACTCCACTTCCCGGTCGCTGAGCTTTGCCACGTGCGCCCAGCGAAGCCCCCACAGCATCTGGCTTTTTGCTTCATTCAGGTTTTGCCAGAGGTGTTCCCGCAGGTTCGGGTCAAAGGTGATGAGTTTTCGTTGTCTCTTGGCGTAGTCAACCGCCCGCTCGGTGGCCGTCCGGGCCGGCTCATCGGTGAGGGACAGGGAGCCGAAATGAAACACCTTCGCCCCATCAAGCATGGAGAAGTCCAGCTCTTCCGGGCGGAGCATGGTATCGGCTCCGGGTTTGCGGGCAAAGCTGAAGGACCGCTCCCCGTGGTCGTCCAAGGTCACAAAGGCCATGGTGGTAAAGGCACCGCTGTCCCGGACAATGCCGCTGGTGTCAATGTTCGCCTTTTTCAGCGTGCCCACCAGCAGGTCCCCGAAGGCATCCGCCCCTACCTTGCCCAGAAACGCGGTCGTATTGCCGTATTTGGCCAGCGCGGCCAGAAAATTACCGGGTGCGCCGCCGGGATGGGCGGCCATGGTGGGGTACCCGTCCCCGTCGGCCTGCACGGTGGTGAAGTCGATCAGCAGCTCCCCCAGCGCTACAACATCATACGCTTTCATGGCTCACTCCTCTCCCCGCACGGCCCAGCGCAGCTTGGTGGATCTGGCACGGGGGTTCTGGAAACATTCCTCGGCGGAGGGACGCGTGACCTCCTGGGCGATATCCGTGTAAACCCCGGTCCTCAGCCCCTGCTGAAAGGCTTTCTTGACCAGCCGGTCCTCGCCGGAGTGGAAGGTAAGGATGGCGGCCCGTCCACCGGGCTTCAGCACGCCGGGCAGCTTCTCCAGAAACGCGTAAAGCACCTCAAACTCGCTGTTCACGTCAATTCGGAGGGCCTGAAACGTGCGCTGACAGGACTTTTTCACCGCTTCCTTCCGCTCATTGGCGGGCAGAAAGTCCAGCGCCTGCTCCACCAGCGCAGCCAGCTGCTTGGTGGTCTCGATGGCGATGCCCTTCTTCCGGGCCCTCCAGATGGTGCGGGCAATGCGGTCGGCATAGGGCTCGTCGGCGTTCTCCACCAGCATACACGCGATCTCCTCCTGGTCCAGCTGGGCCAGCCGCTGGGCGGCAGACTCGCCGGTGGATGGGTCCAGACGCAGGTCCAACGGGCCGTCGTACTTGAAGGTAAAGCCCCGCTCCGGGTTGTCGATCTGCATGGAGGACACGCCCAGATCGGCCAGCACAAAGTCGAATTTCTCACCGGGGGCCACCTGGTCCAGGTTGGCAAAGTTCATCCGGCGGATGGTCAAAATCTCCGGTCCATAGCCCGCATCGGCCAGGCGTTTTTTGGTTTTCTCGGACTCGATGGGATCTACGTCGGTGGCGTACATATGGCCCTGACCCTGGAGCTGCTCCAGCATTTTGCGGGTGTGGCCGCCGTAGCCCAGGGTGGCGTCCAGACCGACCTGTCCGGGCCGGATCTGCAAAACGTCCAAAATTTCCTGCACCATGATGGAGCGGTGCATTCCCGCAGGGGTCTTGCCGCTTTTGATGATTTTCTCCACGTCATCCTGATACTTCTCCGGGTTCAGCTCCTTATATTTCTCCCGGTAGCTGTGGGGGTGGGTGCCTTTGTAGCGCACCCGGCGCTTGTGCTCCTGCTCCATGGTTGTCAGCTCCTTTTCGTTGTTCTCGGTCATACCACCGCAGCGGCATGCGTAAGGTGTCGGTTCATAAAAAAATCGGAGCAAGCGTTATTATGCTTGCTCCGATGTGGTGCCTCCGGTCGGAATCGAACCAACGACACGAGGATTTTCAGTCCTCTGCTCTACCAACTGAGCTACAGAGGCGGGGTTATCACAACATTTATATATTATCATTCTATTGCCACTTTGTCAAGAAATTCCTGAATATTCTTCCCGAATTTCCCCGTCTCCCCTTGATTCGCC
>JAHHSC010000052.1 GCA_020025455.1 Lawsonibacter sp.
ACCACAGAGAACGAGAGTAGAGAGCAGATTCGCCCACAGAACTGTTCCAGTGGCCCCACCACATCAAAGACCCAAAAGTCAATGAAGGGGCGGCAGGAACGCAGCGGAAAGAAGAGGGCAACTAAGATGAGGGGTAAGACGATGGCAAGGGGCAGGCCAAACTTGATTTGCTTCTTCGTTTTCATTGCACAGACCTCGCGTATTATGGCAGCAGGATGACGGGCCCAGTGGTCCACTCCCGGCCGGGAGCGGGAATCTGCTCCAGACACAGATCATATAGGTCGGTGCAGCGGGCCTCCAGACGGAAGAGTTTTTCACCGGCTGCATCCAGATCTCTGGCGTGGGCTGGTTTTGTCAAAATGGGGAGGGAAGCCGTTTCCTTCATCTGCTTCAGCAGCTCCCGGCCCGTTTCGTTAAAGCCGAGTACCCGCAGATAGGGGGGAGCAGCCGGAAAGTCCTCCGCGGAGACCCCCAGCCAGGCCCACAGGGCCAACCGCCGCAGTCGGGCGTGGGTGTAGCGTTTCGTCTTGGCGAGTGTGAAGAATTCTTCCAGCGAGGTGGCCTGACTGGCAGCCCGTTCAAGACGGCGGGGCAGGCCCTCTGCCTGGCCGGAGTCCGGGAGTTTGGCCCAATCCTCGGCACGCATGGTGCGGAGCCGAGCCAACATGGCCCGCTCCACAAGGGACAGTCTGGACGGCCCGCCACCGGCCTGGATGAGCTCCCCCTCACCGGGGAGGAGAAACGGAGCCGCTGCTTTCCAATCTCCGCTCCGCAGTGCCAGTCGAAGCTGGGTGGCAGAAACGAACGAAACGGTGTCCTGATCCACCAGACTGTTGTGGGCGGCCCCCTGCCTGGGGATGGTCATGGGGCGAATCTTACTGCCCAGGGCATGAAGGGCCCGGATATACTCAATGCCCAAGGTATTGTTGGCGCCGTCCAGCAGAGGGGCGAGGGCGGGGTCCAGCTGGCGCACCGCCTCCTGACGGGCGGCGGGGAACGAAAGCCCCCGATCCAGCTGTTCAACCAGACGGGGCCGGTATTCTTCACCGTCCAGCAGTTCAGCAACGCGCGCAAGGTCTTGAGCACAGCCGCACTCACTGCCAAAGGACAAGGTGGTGATGATGCCGGCAGACGCAAGGAGCGAGACAGCACCTTGCGCAAACCGCTCTGCGGAGGCGGTAGCCCATAGAGTAGGCAGCTCCAACACCAGGTCGGCACCGCCCAGAAGCGCCAGTCTGGCACGGGTCCATTTGTCCGCAATGGCGCAGTCGGCCTGCTGAATCCAGCAGCCGCTCATGACGGTCACAACCGCACAATTCGGACCAAGCAGCTTGCGGCTGGCCGAAATTTGGTGGGCGTGGCCGGTGTGAAAGGGATTGTATTCGGCTATGATCCCGATGACTTCCATGCAGATATCCTCCAAGATATGCGTTATCGAAACTTTTTTAAAAAAAGAGGTTGTCCTTCTCAAGAAAAGGAGGTAGAATAGATAAACAATAGAAAGGTGTGCTCTCATTGTAGAGCATTCTGGGAGCTAAGGCAACCCAAACCTTTTGGAAATGTATATGTATATGAAGGAGATCGATTCCAATGAACATTTTGGTTATCAATGCCGGCAGTTCTTCTCTGAAGTATCAGCTGCTCAACCCCGAGACCCAGGAGGTGCTGGCAAAGGGCCTGTGTGAGCGCATCGGTATCGATGGTAAGTTTACTTACAAGCCCACTGGCAAGACCGTCATCAAGGCCGCCGATGTGGCTATGCCCACCCATAACGAGGCCATCCAGACTGTGCTGAACGCTCTGGTCGATCCCGAGAACGGTGTGATCACTTCCATGAAGGAAATCGACGCGGTCGGTCACCGTGTGGTCCATGGCGGTGAGAAGTTTGCCGCTTCTGTTCTGATCGATGACGAGGTCATGGCTGCGATCGAGGAGTGCAACCCCCTGGCCCCCCTGCACAACCCCGCCAACATCATCGGCATCAAGGCCTGCCAGGCCCTCATGCCCGATGTCCCCATGGTGGCTGTGTTCGATACCGCGTTCCACCAGACCATGCCCGCTGTGGCCTACACGTATGCCCTGCCCCGCGAATACTACGTGAATGACAAGGTCCGCCGCTACGGCTTCCACGGCACTTCCCACAAGTATGTGACGAGCCGTGCGGCCGAAATGCTGGGTAAGCCTCTTGAGGAGCTGAAGATCATCTCCTGCCACCTGGGCAATGGTTCTTCCGTTGCCGCTGTGAAAAATGGCAAGAGCGTGGATACCTCCATGGGATTCACCCCTCTGGCTGGTCTGCCCATGGGCACCCGTTCCGGTGATATCGATGCCGGTATCCTGGAGTACCTGATGCATAAGCACAACATGACCATCGACGAGATGCTCAATGTGCTGAACAAGAAGTCCGGTGTGGAGGGCATTTCCGGAATTTCCTCCGACTTCCGTGATTTGGAGGATGCCTCCGCTGAGGGCGACGAAAACGCCACCCTGGCTCTGGAGGTCTTTGCATACGGGGTCAAGAAGCTGATTGGTGCTTATGCTGCCGCGATGGGCGGCGTGGATGCGGTTATCTTTACCGCCGGTGTGGGCGAGAACGGCCCCGAGACCCGCGAGATGGCCACCCGTGGTCTGGAGTTCATGGGCATTAAGCTGGACCCGGAGAAGAACAAGGTCCGTGGCAAGGATGCCGATGTGTCCGCTGAGGACGCTACGGTCCGCACGCTGGTCATCGCCACCAATGAGGAGCTGATGATCGCCAAGGACACCGCTGCCATCGTCAACGGCTGAGTTCTATAAGGTTGAAAGAGCGGGCGCAGTTCAGATGTGCCCGCTCTTTTTGTGCCCATCAGCGTTGACAAGGCCAGAAAAGAATTTTATAATAAATGCTGAATCGCGCTGAAAACAGAGAAGAACACGGATTTCTGGGTAAAATAGCACCGGACTGGTGGGAGGAACCCTATGCTGAGTAAATTAGCCGCTATCGAGGCGAAGTACAGCCAAATTGAGGCGCAACTGAATACACCGGAGACCTACGCAGACCCAAACCAGGTGGCAAAACTCAACAAAGAACAGGCCGAGCTGCAGCCGCTGGTGGAGACGTATCGGACTTACCGGAGTACACAGAAAGCCAAGGCCCAAGCGGAACTTCTCTTCTCTGACCCGGAAATGAAGGAACTGGCGCAGGAGGAGTTCAAGGAGGCTGCCGCCCGGCTTGCTCTGCTGGAAGAGCAGCTCCAGATTCTGCTGCTGCCCAAAGATCCCAACGACGATAAAAACGTGATTATGGAGATCCGGGCCGGCGTAGGCGGCGAGGAGGCTGCGCTTTTTGCTCACTCCCTCTATCGAATGTACACCATGTATGCGGAGGGGAGAGGGTGGAAGCTTGAGATTAACTCTGCCAGCGAGACGGAACTGGGAGGGCTAAAGGAAATCTCTTTTACAATCGAAGGGGACGGTGCCTACTCCAGGCTCAAGTTTGAAAGCGGGGTACATCGCGTCCAGCGCGTGCCTGAAACGGAGTCCGGCGGCCGTGTTCACACGTCCACGGCTACGGTGGCAGTCCTGCCTGAGATGGAGACGGTGGATGTCCAGCTGGACCCGGCCGATGTTGAAATGCAGGTATTTCGTTCTTCCGGTGCGGGCGGACAGCACGTCAACAAAACATCCTCTGCTGTACGGCTGATCCATAAGCCGACCGGTATCGTAGTGGAGTGCCAGCAGGAGCGAAGTCAGTTCCAGAATCGGGACAAGGCTATGCGCCTTTTAGCCTCTCAGCTTTACGAGCGGGAGCAGGAGCGTGTCAACAGCGAAGTGACCTCGGCGCGCCGCAGTCAGGTCGGCTCTGGAATGCGAAACGAGCGTATCCGCACCTATAACTTCCCTCAGGGCCGTGTGACCGACCACCGTATCGGCTTGACTGTCTATAAAATAGACAGCGTCATGGATGGAAATCTGGACGAATTTATTGATGCGCTGGCGGCGGATGACCAGGCAGAACGGCTGAAGAACCAACAATAAGTATAAGGCAAAATGCCTTTACAATAATTGAAATAAAAGCAAAGACAATCGTAAGGAGTAAATAACATGGATCTTTTCATTCACTATACCAAACTGCCCGAGGGCAAGGAGCTTCCCGACGTGGTGGAGGAACTAAACGAAGTGCTGGACGGCAACGGAATGGTCTGCGGCGGGGAGGACGGCAACCCCGTCAGCCGCCTGGACCTGGATCTGGAAGACGAGACGATCAATCCCAAGTATGCCCAGATGGCGGTGAAGTCCTATCTGCAGAAGGCAAAATTCCCCGAGGACACCAAGGTGGAGTTTGGCTGCATGGAAATTGGCATCTACGAGTAATCGGAGGCTATGCCGTGTACCAGTATGTGATTTTTGACCTGGACGGGACGCTGCTAAACACACTGGATGATCTGACGGATGCAGGTAACTGGGTGTGCCGCAATCATAATTGGCCCACCCATACCGCGGAGGAATTCAAACAGTTTGTAGGAAACGGCCTTGCTAAGATGGCGGAGCGGTTTGCACCCGCCGACTGGAAAAGTGCCGACAAGGTCCAGGAAATCTTGGATGAGCTGCTGCCCTACTATAACGCCCACAAAGCGGATAAAACTGCCCCCTATGCCGGGATGACCCAGGTACTGGAGCGGTTGAGGGCGAGAGGCGTGAAAATGGCGGTTCTCACCAATAAGGCCCACGAGCTGGCAGGCCCTGTGGTAGATGGTTACTATCCGGGGCTGCTGCCCACTGTGCAGGGGGCTGTTCCAGGCGTACCGACCAAACCGGACCCCACGCTGCTCCGCCAGCTTATGAATCAGATGGGGGCCGACCGGGCGCACACCCTCTTTGTGGGTGACAGCAACGTGGACATTCGCACCGCTAAGAACGGCGGACTGATCAGCTGCGGGGTTCTGTGGGGATTCCGCAGCAGGAACGAGCTGGAGTCCGAGGGGGCCGATTATCTGGTTGAGACCCCGGAGGAACTGGAAAACCTGATTTTAAAGTAAGAGAGCGATCAATGTGAAGACTGAATATCTCACGGAACAAGAACTAGAACGTGCAGCCAAACTCCTGCAAGGGGGAGGGCTTGTTGGAATCCCAACCGAGACGGTCTACGGCCTGGGCGCCAACGGCCTGGATGCCGAGGCTGTGTCCCGTATCTTTGTGGCGAAGGGCCGTCCCCAGGATAACCCGTTGATTCTCCACATCCCAGAGGCAGGCTGGTTGGAACGGTACTGCGAACGTATTCCGCACAGCGCCTATCGGCTGGCCGAGCGTTTCTGGCCCGGCCCCATGACCATGATCCTGCCCAGAAAGAGCTTTATCCCCGATGTGGTAACCGCTTCGCTGGACACGGTGGGGATGCGCTGTCCCGCCCATCCGCTGTGCCGTGCCATCATCGAGAAGGCCGATGTGCCGGTGGCCGCCCCCTCGGGCAACACCTCTGGCCGTCCGAGTCCTACCAATGCCAACGATATGCTGGAGGATATGGATGGAAAAATCGATGCCATCGTAGATGGCGGGCCCTGCATGGTGGGGGTGGAGTCTACCATCATCGACTTGACCTGCACACCGCCCCGCCTGCTGCGGCCGGGAGGCATTACGCTGGAACAGCTGCGCGGGGTACTGGGTGAGGTGGATGTCGATCCCGCAGTGACCCGCCTTATGGGAGCGGGGGAGAAGCCTCGTGCACCTGGCATGAAATACCGCCATTATGCGCCCAAAGCCCCGGTGACTGTGGTCACGGGAGATCCTGTTCGGAGTGCGCAGTACATCCACGACCACGCCGGGGAAACGGACGGTGTGATCTGCTTTGACGAGTTTGTCGCCTTGTGCAGGGAGAAAAGCAGCCGTGTGGTGCTGAATCTTGGCCCCGCCTGTGACCAACAGGAGCAGGCGCGCCATGTCTTTGCCGCCTTGCGGAGCTTTGACCACACGACCGTTCCGGCCATTTGGGCTCAGTGCCCCGATTCTACCGGCATCGGTCTGGCCATTGCCAACCGGCTGAATAAGGCCGCCGGTTTCCATATCGTGGAGGTGTGATATGATTGTCATTGGCATTACCGGCCCCACGGGTGCGGGGAAAACGACAACCCTGAACGAGCTGGGAAAGTTGGGCGGTGACATCATTGACTGCGATGTCGTCTATCACGAATTGCTGGAACGTGATATTCCTTTACAGAACTTGATAAAAGATGAGTTTGGAGAAGTTGAAAGCGAAAACGGCCGGATTGACCGAAAGAAGCTTGGCGCAATCGTATTCCACGACCCCGAGGCGCTGAACCGGCTGAACAGCATTGTGAACCGGGCAGTCACCCAGGCGGTCGAGGAACGGCTGGAGGGGTACCGGGCGAAGGGAAGCTGCGCTGTCGCCATAGATGCCATCGCTTTATTTGAAAGTGGACTTGCCCGGCTGTGCGATACCACGGTCGCCGTTATCGCACCGGCTGAGATCCGCGTGGAGCGAATCATGGCACGGGATGGAATTTCCGAGGACTATGCCCGAGCCAGGGTACAGGCTCAAAATCCGGACGAATTTTATACCAGCCGCTGCGAACATGTGCTGTTCAATGACGGTTCCAGCCAAGCGGAGTTTGAGTGCCGCTCGCGCGCGCTGTTGGAACAGATCCTGGTAAACTATAATTAAGTGAGGCTTTTTGCGCCGTGGGGAGGCAGCAATGGATATTCATGTGAATGACGTTTTAAAAATGAAGAAAGCACATCCCTGTGGAAGTCCGGAGTGGCTTGTGCTCCGGGTAGGAATGGACTTTAAGCTGCGCTGTCAGGGCTGCGGCCACGAGGTCATGCTGCCCAGAAGCAAAGCAGAGAAGAATATACGCCAAGTGCTGCGGGACGGCCAGATCGTCCCCGTGAAGTAAGGAGAAATCAACTATGCGCTACGACAGTGACGTTCTGTATCGCCCCCCAGGGGAGTGGCGAAGCTACCTCCTACAGTGTACCATCGGCTGCTCGAACAATAAATGTACCTTCTGCGGGATGTATAAGGGAAAAAAGTTCCGTATCCGCCCAGTGGAGGAGATCCTGGAAGACATTGATATGGCGCGGGATTACTATGGTCCCTATGTGGAACGGGTGTTTCTCATGGACGGCGACGCCATCATTATGAAAACCGAGGATTTGCTCCAAATTCTCCATAAACTCTATAAGACCTTTCCACGTCTGGAGAAGGTCACCACTTACGCAGGCCCCAAAAGCACCCTGAGCAAGACCCCTGAGGAGTTGAAAACACTCCGCGAGGCGGGCCTGAGCCGCGCTTATCTGGGCGTGGAGAGCGGAAGTGACGCCGTTTTGAAGTTTATTAAAAAGGGAGTCACGGCGGACGAGATGCTGCTGGCTGGACAACGTCTGGTGGAGGCCGGTATCGACCTATGGGTCACTGTAATTTTGGGCATGACCGGTGAAGGCGGGGACTGGGAGGAACACATTCTGGCTACGGCCGATATGATCAATAAGATGAAGCCCCGCCATCTGTCCGCCATGACCTTTGCACCGGCCAAGGGAACTCCGCTTGGCGATGATGTGCTGGCCGGCCGCTTCAAGGTCTATGAGCCGGACCACATTCTGGAGGAGTGCAAACTGCTCATTGAGAACCTGGACGTGGATCCGCTGCATTTTACCAGCAATCACGCTTCCAACTATGTGCCGTTGAAGGGGGGACTCCCTGAGGACAGAGAGAAGTTTTTAACCACCCTGGATAAGGCCCTGGCCGGAAAAATCCGTCTCCGCAAGACCTTGGATCGCGGAATCTAATTGTAACTATTTCGACAGCCTCGGACACGAAAAGACCGTGTCCGAGGCTGTCATTTTTTCTGCAATTCAGGGGAAATGGATGCGTTTTATGGAATGACGAAAAACTATTGTATGAAATAAGTTGCATAAAATTAAATAAACACCGAGAAAAATGGGAATATTTGATTTATGCATACAATATGTACAAAACTGAGTGTCAAAGTATAGTCAATTTTACCCTTGTATCGTCTGGCTAAATTAGTTACAATGTGGTAACAAAAGTAACAGCGGTTGCTTTTGACTGTCACTAAAATGACAAATCTTTCCTAGGAGTGTAGACAATGAAACGCAAGCTGTTCTCAGTACTGCTGAGCGCCTTTGCCTTACTCCTCCTTATGGGTGCGGGACCTGTCCCTGAGCAGGACGCAGCCATGTTGGCAGAGGAGGAGAGCACAGCGCTGAACGGCGCGGTGCTTGAGACTGAAACGCAGTCTTTGATCAAGGCAGGGGGGGCCGAACCTTCGGCCGCTGATGAGTTGGCGAAAACCGCTAACACTCAGACCCTGACACTGACAGAAGATAGAGACAATAAGCTTTTCTTCGATGGCGTGGCGGCGCCCAAGACGCTTGGCAAGATCCAGCGCAACGGGGTCACCTATGTGGACCTGGGCCCCACGGCAAAGCAGCTGGACCCCAAAGCACAGCTCACTTGGGACAAGAAGGCCGGCCGGTCTGTCGTGACGACCGACAAGCTCAGCCTTACCGTTTATGTGGGCCAGTACTATGTGGAGGCAAACGGCAGATATCTGTATCTTGGTGAGCCGGTCAAGGCGGTTGACGGACATATCGTCCTGCCCCTGACGGTCATTGCCGAGTGTTTCGATGCCACAGTGACTTGGGACAATGCCACCAAGTCTGTCCGCGTGACCCGCGGCAGCGGCGCGATTAAACCTGGCAGCCAGTTCTATAATCAGAACGACTTGTTCTGGCTGTCCCGGGTGATTACCGCCGAGAGCGGCAATCAGCCTCTGAAGGGGAAAATGGCCGTGGGCAATGTGGTTATGAACCGTGTAGCCAGCCCCGTGTACCCCAACACAATTCAGAGCGTGCTGGCTCAGAAAAACCAGTTCAGCACATACAAGGGCGGCCGACTTGCCAACCGCACCCCCAACGCAGCCAGCGTGATCGCGGCTAAACTGGTGTTGGACGGCGGTGTGGTGGAGGAGACCGAGGGTGCGCTTTACTTCGACTCCAGTCGGGGCAGCTGGGCTTCCCGCAACAAGACTTGCATCGCCACCATTGGCGGCCACAAGTTCTATCGCTGATACTACGCCAACAAGTTATCCAGCCGAGGACCGTTTCGATCAGAAACGGTCCTTTT
>JAHHSC010000053.1 GCA_020025455.1 Lawsonibacter sp.
GCGTGGGACACGCCCTTCAGATACCAGGCGTACTGCTTTCTGGCCTCCAGACAGGCGATTTTCTCACCCTTGTTCCGGGCAGCCATCTCAAACTGCCGTACGGCGGTGTCGCACCGCTCGGCCAGCGTGGGCATGGGCGGGATGGGCTTTCCTTCCAGTGCCGCCTTGCACTGGGCAAAAATCCATGGGTTGCCGAACACGCCCCGTCCAATCATGGCCATGTCCGCCCCGGTATAGCGCAGGATGCGGGGGGCGTCCTCCGCCTTGAATACATCGCCATTGGCGATGACGGGAATCTTCACGGCCTGTTTGACCTCACGGATATAGTCCCAGTTGGCGGTGCCCGCGTACATCTGGGCACGGGTGCGGCCGTGGACCGCCACAGCGGCCACACCGGCCTCCTCCATGGCCTTGGCAAACTCCACACAGTTGATGGAGCCCTTGTCCCAGCCCAGCCGGAACTTCACCGTGACGGGGCAGCCCGCTCCCCGGATCACCGCCTGGGCCACCTTGAAGGCCAAATCCGGGTCGCGCATAAGGCCAGAGCCGTCACCGGAGTTTGCCACCTTGGGCACGGGACAGCCCATGTTGATGTCGATGAAGTCCGCCCCGGACACCTCGTGGGCGATCCCGGCGGCCTGCTCCATGCAGGCGGGGTCGCTGCCGAAGATCTGGGCGGCGGCGGGGTGCTCGTTCTCCCCCAGCTTCAGCAGCGGGATGGACTTTTTGTCCTGGTAACACAGGGCCTTTGCACTGACCATTTCTGTGCAGGTCAGCCCCGCCCCCTGCTCCCGGCAGATGGTGCGGAACGCCATATCCGTGACCCCCGCCATTGGCCCAAGCGCCAGTGGGGTCGCAATTTCGATTCCTCCGATGGTTACCATGTTTGATCCCTCTCTAATAAGCTGAAACTAGGGCGTCAGACCGCCCGGACAGTCTCACAATTTTATCACAGCGGGCCGGGATTGACAAGACTGTCCCGGCCGGTCCGCCGGGGCAGTTTCGCCCCTTTCCTCTTGTACTCTCATGCCATTTCTGCTATAATGTTTAAATCTAATGGTATATAACGGTATGCTAACCTGTCACCATTGTTTTCAGCGGCGGAAGGCCCTGCCCTTCAGCCGCTGTACTGCTTTGATAGAAAGGGTGCCTTTTCTCATGTCACGGAAGATCTCTCAGCTGTTTCACACCAGTGTACAGCTCTACTTCATCTGCCTGGCAGTGTTCGCCCTGCTCACCGGGTTCTACTCGATCCCTCTGGCCCTTGCAGAGCTGGCGGTCGTGGCGGCTCTGGCCGTCTACAGCCGGCGCAGCAGCACACGCCGCCGGAAGGAAATCAACAAATACCTGGATAATGTGAGCAATACGGTGGACGCGGCCAGCCGCGATACCATGACCAACTCCCCCCTGCCCATGATTATTTTCCGGCCGGAGAGCGGCGATATCATCTGGACCAACGACCGCTTTTTGGACCTGTCGCCCCAAAAGGACCATATTTTCGACACCAAGCTGTCCTCTGTCATTCCAAACTTCGACTCCCGCTGGCTCATGGAGGGGAAGGACGTCTGCCCCTCCGAGGTCCGCTACGGCAACCGCCGGTTCCGGGTCTACGGTCATCTGGTTCGTACCAGCGGCCGGGGCGGCGGCTTTCTGGCCACCACCTATTGGGTGGACATCACCGAACTGAGCCGTATCCGGGACCACTACATGGCCACCAAGCCCGTGGCCGCCGTGCTGCTCATCGACAACTACGAGGATCTGATGAAGAACCTCTCCGACAACGAGCGGTCCAACCTGCTGGCTGAAATCGACACCCGCCTGGACGCCTGGGTGGCGGAGAGCGGCGGATTCCTGCGCCGCTACCAGCGGGAACGCTATATGTTCCTCTTTGATGAGCAGCATCTCAGCCAGTTCGTGGAAAAAAAGTTTGAAATTCTGGACAGCGTCCATCAGGTGGTCAATCCCAGCGGCATGAACGCCTCCCTGTCCATCGGCGTGGGCAAGGACGGTGACACGTTCCAGGAGCTTTGGAACTTCGCCAACCTGTCCATCGACATGGCCCTCAGCCGCGGCGGCGATCAGGCCGTCATCCGCAACAAGGATACCTTCGAGTTCTACGGTGGGCGCTCCAAGGAGACGGAGAAGCGCACCAAAGTCAAAAGCCGCGTGATGGCCAGCGCCCTGTCCACCCTGATTTCCGACTCCTCCCAGGTCATCATTATGGGCCACCGCTCCCCCGACAACGACGCGGCGGGCGCCTCCGCCGGCATCTGTGCCCTGGCGCGGAAGCAGGGGGTTCCGGCCCATATCATCCGGGACCCCGGCAATCCCCCCGCCCAGGAGCTGGTGGATCGGCTGTGCCATCTGCCTGAGTATGTGGGCTGTTTCCTGGATGTTGCGGAGGCCCTGCCCCTGGTGGACGAGCGCACCCTCTGCGTCGTGGTGGACACCAACCGCCCCGAACAGGTCCAGTCCCGCGACATTCTGGAAGCCTGCGGCCGCGTGGCCGTCATCGACCACCACCGCCGAGCCGCCACCTACATCGACGGCGCTGCCCTCAACTACCATGAGCCATATGCCTCCTCCGCCTCCGAGCTGGTGGCCGAGCTGCTCCAGTATGTGATGGAGCCCAACCAGCTGCTGCGGGCCGAAGCCGAGGCCCTGCTGGCCGGTATCGTGCTGGACACCAAGAACTTCACCATGCGCACCGGCGGACGCACCTTTGAGGCCGCCGCCTTCCTGCGCCGCTCCGGTGCCGACACCGCCGAGGTGCGAAAGCTCTACCAGAACGACCTCCGGGGCACCATTGCCAAATATTCCATCATTCAAAACGCAAAGCTCTACCGGCCCAACATTGCCGTGGCCGTGGCCGAGACCCCTGTGGGCCGGGTCACCGCCGCGCAGGCCGCCGATGAGCTTTTGAACATCATCGGTATCGACACCTCCTTCGTCATCTCCCCCGATGGGGAGCTGGTGAATATCTCCGGGCGCTCCATGGGCGACGTGAATGTTCAGGTCATTCTGGAGCAGCTTGGCGGAGGCGGCAACGCAGCTGCCGCCGGAGGTCAGATTGCCGGCACAACCCCCGATGAGGTGGCCACACGGCTGGCTGCCGCCATCGACCGCTACTTTGAGGACGAGGAGGCCTAACCGCCCCCGTTCCAATATAAATCCGCGCTTTTGCGCTTATCTTGAACCACGGAAAGGAACGATATACCATGAAAGTCATTCTGTTGAAGGACGTCAAGGGCCAGGGCAAGAAGGGCCAGCTGGTGGAGGCCAGCGACGGCTACGCCCGCAATTTTCTGCTGCCCCGGAAGCTGGCTGTGCTGGCTACCGCGGAGAATCTGAACACCATGAAGCAGCAGGAGAAGGCCCGCAAGGCTCAGGAGGCCGCCGAAAAGGCCGAGGCCGAGGCCACCGCCGAGAAGCTGAAGGAGCTCACCGTGAAGGTGGCTGCCAAGGCCGGTGAGGGCGGCCGCCTGTTCGGTGCCGTCACCAACAAGGAGATCTCCGAGGCGCTCAGCGAGCAGTTCGGTATCACCATCGCCAAGGCAAAGCTGGTGCTGGACGAGCCCATCAAGGCCTGCGGCGGCTATCAGGTCAAAGCCAAGCTGGGCTATGAGGTCATCGGCACCGTCAACGTGATGGTCGTGGAGGCCTGATCCCAAGATTTTTCAGTTTAGAGGTGGAACTGTGGAAGACGAAGAACTGCTGCTGAAGCAGCTGCCTCACGCGGTGGAGGCGGAACAAGCCGTGCTGGGCTCTATGCTCATTGACCCCCGCTGCATCCCCGAGGTCATTGACAAGCTGCGGGGGGACGACTTCTACCTCCAGCAGAACCGCCAGATCTACGAGACCATCTACTCCATGTTCAACTACTCCCTCACCATCGACC
Source organism: Lawsonibacter sp. (assembly GCA_020025455.1). GTDB lineage: Bacteria > Bacillota > Clostridia > Oscillospirales > Oscillospiraceae > Lawsonibacter. The sequence goes on from JAHHSC010000053.1 coordinate 3,899, forward strand.
CGGTGACCGTGCTGAACCACATGAAGCAGAATGGTTACTACGACGAAAACCAATCCCCCAAGTACGTCCTTCAGCTTATGGATATCACCCCCACGGCGGCCAACGTCAAGGAGTACATCGACATTCTGAAGGACAAGACCCTGCTGCGGCGGGTGGCTGAGACGGCGGGCGAGCTTTCCGACCTCGTCCGCCAGGGCACCGAGACGGGCCAGGACGTGCTGGAGGCGGCAGAGCAGCGCATCTACGCCATTCGGCAGGGCCGCTCCGCCCGGGGCCTGACCCCCATTTCCGACGTGCTGATCGACGTCTATGACCGCCTCAACGAGCTGGCCTCCAGCGAAAGCGCCATCCCCGGTATGTCCACCGGCCTTCGGGATCTGGACCGGGCCATTTCCGGCCTGAACAAGTCCGACCTTATCCTCCTGGCCGCCCGCCCCGGCATGGGCAAGACCTCCATGGCCCTGAACATCCTGCTGGACGCGGGCAAGCGCTCCGGTAAGACGGTGGCCTTCTTCTCCCTGGAAATGAGCCGGGAGCAGCTGGCCCTCCGTCTCATTGCGGGCGAGTGCTTTGTGGATAACAAGAAGCTGGTCACCGGCAAGCTCAGCCAGGACGACTGGGAGAAGGTGGCCATTGCCGCCGACTCCCTCACCCAGGCCAAGATCCTCATTGACGACGACTCCACTGTGACGGTGGCGGACATCAACGCCAAGTGCCGCCGGGTGGAAAATCTGGGGCTGGTGGTCATCGACTATTTGCAGCTGATGCAGTCTGCGGGCGGCAAGTCCCGGGGCGGTGAGAACCGCCAGCAGGTGGTGTCCGACATTTCCCGCTCCCTGAAGATCATGGCAAAGGAGCTGAACGTGCCGGTGCTCTGCCTGAGCCAGCTGTCCCGTGCCAACGAGAGCCGCACCGATAAACGCCCTATGCTCTCTGACCTGCGTGAATCGGGCGCCATCGAGCAGGACGCGGACATTGTGCTCTTCCTCTACCGGGAGGGCTACTACAATAAAGATACGGACAACCCCAACCTGGCCGAGTGCATCATCGCCAAGAACCGCCACGGCGAGACGGGGACCGTTGAGCTGCAGTGGCTGCCTGAGTTCACCACCTTCAGCGATATGGAGCGGTACCGGGAGGAGTGATCCCCACGCCGCCAAGAAGGAGGGCAGCCATGCTGGAATCCATGGAAGAACTCATCGCTGCACAGCATCTGATCCCCGCCGGGAGCAAGGTGCTGTGCGCCGTATCCGGAGGCGCGGATTCGATCTGTCTGCTCCACGCCCTCTACCACCTGCGGCCCAGCCTGGGCTTTGACCTGGCTGCGGCCCACTTTGACCATCAGCTTCGGGGCGAGCAGTCCACCGCTGACGCCCGCTTTGTGGGGCAGTTCGTGGACCTGTGCTGCGGGCCCCAGCGCCTGTCTGACGGCTCTATTTTGCCCCCTGTCCCCCTGTTTACCGGCACCGGCGACGTGGCCGGGGAGGCCCGGCGGCGGGGCACCGGCGTGGAGGAGACCGCCCGGGAGCTGCGCTACCAATTTCTCCGGGATGCCGCCCAGGCGGCGGGCTGTGACCTCATCGCCACTGCCCACAACGCCGACGACAACGTGGAGACCATCCTCTTTCATCTGGCCAGAGGCTCCGGACTGCGGGGGCTCACCGGCATCCGGTCCAAGTCCGGCCCCCTGATCCGCCCCCTGCTCACCACTCCCCGGCATGCCATTGAGGACTACCTCCTCTTTTACGGGCTTCCCCACCGGGAGGACCACACCAACCGGGACGACACCTACTCCCGCAACCGCATCCGCCACCAGGTGACCCCTGTGCTGGAAGAGCTCTTCCCCGGTCTGGCTGCCCGGGTGGCAAAGACCGCCGACCGGCTCCGGGCCGATGAGGACTGCCTGAGCGCATTGGCCGCTGCGGTGGCAGAAAAAGCCCAGCTGCGAAATGGGGAGCTGTGCATCCCCGCCCAGGCCATTGCCAACTGCCACGAGGCGGTGGCCCCCCGCGTGGTCCGACAGCTGATCGGCCGGATGAGCGGCGGGGACCAGAACTGCGCCGCCGTTCATCTTAACGCGGTGACCGCCCTGTGCCGGGATGCAAAAAACACCTCCGGCCAGGTGGATCTGCCCCATGGACTCACCGCCCGGCGGGAGTATGAAAGCCTCATTCTCTCTGACCGGAAGCCGTCCGGTCCCCTCTCCCCTGTCCAGGTCAAGCTGCCCGGTCTGACCCAGGCAGGAAGCTGGACTATGACCGCCGCACAGGACGTTTATCAGGGGCAGAAACAGGGTAAGCTGGAGTTTTGGCTCAGACAGGCGGATGTGCCCGCCCTCACCCTCCGCTCCAGGCAGGAGGGCGACAAGCTGGCTCTGCCGGGCCGGCCCAAGAAAACCGTAAAGAAGTGGCTCATCGAGGAAAAGGTGCCCCGCCTGCAGCGGGATGCGCTGCCCCTTCTGGACTGCGGCGGCCGGGTGGCCGCTGCGGCGCAGCTGGGACCCGATGCTGATTTTGTTCCCCAGCCGGGCGAGGCCGCCTGGCACGTTATATTGACCACGCAGCGATAAGCGTCCGCTACGCGGCCGCTTCACCCCATCCAGAAAGGAAGAACAGTTTATGTTGTTTGACAAAGATATGCAGGAGATCCTGTACTCCGAGGAACAGCTCAAGGCCCGCGTGGCCGAGCTGGGCGCACAGATTACCAAGGACTACGCCGGTCAGGAGATCATGCTTCTGAGTGTGCTCCGCGGCGCTTTCGTGTTCATGGCCGATCTGGCCCGAACCATTGACCTGCCCATGACCCTGGACTTTATGGCGGTCTCCTCCTACGGCAAGGGCACCTCCTCCAGCGGCCAGGTGCAGATCACCAAGGACCTGACCGAGGACATCAGCGGCCGGCACGTGCTTGTTGTGGAGGACATCCTGGACTCCGGCAACACCCTGCACTACCTGCTGAAGATTCTGGAGCAGCGCCACCCCGCCTCCATCAAGGTCTGCACCCTGCTGGACAAGCCTGACCGCCGTGTGAAGCCCGTCCACGTGGACTACACCGGCTTTACCATCCCAGATGCCTTTGTGGTTGGCTACGGCATGGACTACGCCGAAAAATACCGCAACCTGCCCTATTTGGGTATTCTGAAGCCCGAGGTCTACGGCGGCTGAGCCGTCCCCTCGGCAACTCCACCATAAGGAGATCCTGCCCATGAAAAAATCCAACACGAGGGATTTTCCCCTCTATATCCTGCTGGTGCTGCTGGTGCTGTTCACCTTCGGCTCGCTGCGCAAAACCGACCGGGAGCCAGCACCTACGTACAGCGAAATCAAAGGATACTTTATCGCCGAACAGGTCGAATCCTTTGTTCTGAAGGACAACGACCTGGTTCTTGTCCTCCGGGGCGAGGGGAACGAGCGGACCAAGGTGACGTGCAAGCTGGCCGACCCCGCTGTATTCTACGCTGACCTCCACGATCTCATTGACGCGCAGACAGCCTCCGGCGTGCTCACCGGGTACGACTACCTGCCCGGTGTGGAGAACAGCTGGTGGTATAACTGGCTGCCTCAGTTCATCACTCTGGGCGGTCTCCTGCTCATCTTCTACCTCTTCTACCGCCAGCGCATGGCCGCCATGAACCAGGGGGGCGCCAACGGACCGGCCAAGTTCGGTCACGCCCGAACCCGTACCCTCTCCGACCAGGAGGCGAAGGTCACATTTGCTGATGTTGCGGGCGCGGACGAGGAGAAGGAAGAACTTCAGGAGGTCGTGGAATTTCTCCGCAATCCGAGCAAGTTTTCCGCTCTGGGTGCCCGCATCCCCAAGGGCGTCCTGCTGGTGGGCCCTCCGGGCACCGGCAAGACCCTGATTGCAAAGGCTGTGGCGGGCGAGGCCGGGGTCCAGTTCCTGTCCATCTCCGGCTCCGACTTCGTGGAGCTCTATGTGGGCGTGGGCGCCAGCCGTGTCCGCGACCTCTTTGACCAGGCCAAGAAGGAAGCCCCCGCCATCGTCTTTATCGACGAGATCGACGCCGTTGGCCGCCAGCGCGGCACCGGTGTGGGCGGCGGCCATGACGAGCGTGAACAGACCCTGAACCAGCTTCTGGTGGAGATGGACGGCTTTGCCTCCAACGAAGGCGTCATTGTGCTGGCCGCCACAAACCGCCAGGATATTCTGGACCCCGCTCTGCTCCGTCCCGGACGCTTTGACCGGCAGATCTATGTGGGTCTGCCCGACATAAGGGGCCGTGAGGCCATTTTGAAGGTCCACGCAAAAAATAAGCCCCTGGCCGAGGACGTGTCCCTCCGGGATCTGGCCCGGGCCACGGCCGGGTTCACCGGTGCGGATCTGGCCAACCTGCTCAACGAGGGCGCACTGCTGGCCGCCCGTACCGACCAGCACTATATCACCATGGCCAACCTCCATGAGGCCATGATGAAGGTCCTTGCAGGCCCTGAGAAAAAGAGCCGAGTGGTCACGGAGGCGGCCAAGCGTCTCACCGCCTACCATGAAGCCGGTCACGCGGTGGTCACCCACCAGCTGCCCTCTCAGGACCCGGTCCATCAAATTACCATCGTGCCCCGCGGCGCTGCCGGCGGCCTGACCATCTCTCTGCCCACCGAGGACCGGTCCTACCGCTCCCGCCGGGAGCTGGAGGACCGCATCGCCGTGTGTCTGGGCGGCCGGGTGGCCGAGCAGCTGGTGCTGGGCGACATCTCCACCGGCGCCTCCAATGACATCCAGCAGGCCAGTGAGACTGCCCGCGCCATGGTCACCAAATATGGCATGAGCGAACGGCTTGGCTCCATTGCCTACGGCAGCGACTCCGACGAGGTGTTCATCGGCCGGTCTATGGCCCAGGCCAAGTCCTACTCTGAGGAGGTCGCCGGTCTGATCGACGAGGAGGTCAAGGCACTGGTGGATCGCGCCTACAGCCGCTGTGAGGACATTCTCACCCAGTATCGTCCTCAGCTGGACATCACCGCCCGGTACCTGCTGGATCACGAGACCATGGAGGGCGAAATGTTTGCCAAGGTCTTTGACGATCCCGCCTGCGCGGAGCTGGCCCCCTACCTGTAAGGGCTGACGGCTTCCTTTCTCCGGTTCATAGGAAGCCGCGCGGCTTGAAAAAAGCACCCCATTTGCTGCAAATGGGGTGCTTTTTGTGCCTGAAGGGATGGCAGATATGCACTGCATCCC
>JAHHSC010000054.1 GCA_020025455.1 Lawsonibacter sp.
ACTCTCTAGGTTAGAGACCCGCTGCGGTCAAGGCGGCCTCCACCGCATGTGCGGCCAGAATGGTGGACGTAACCGCACCGACACCGCGCGGGACAGGGGTGATGGCCTCTACAACCGGCTCTGCCTGGTCAAACGCCACATCGCCGCAAAGCTTGCCGTCCGCCCCCTGGTTGATTCCCACATCCACAATGACCTGTCCGGGGGCTACATGCTCCGCGCCGATCAGCCCCGCCTTACCGGCCGCAGAGATGATGATATCTGCCTCGCGGCACAGCTTTTTCACCCGCTCCGGATCACTGAAAATGTGACAGACGGAGACCGTGGCGCCGCGGTTGATGAGCATGATGGCGGTGGGCATACCTACCGCCATACCGCTGCCCACCATAACCACATTCTTTCCCTTCACCGGAATCCCATAGAAGTCCAGAATACGCAGACATGCCTCGGCGGTGCAGGGGGGATAGCCCATGTGGTCCTGCGTGATCAGACTGCCCATAGAGGCTCCGGTCATGGCGTCGATGTCCTTCTCAGGCCGCAGCGCGCACAGCACGGCGCGGGTGTTCAGATGCTCCGGCAGGGGACGGAACAGCAGGCAGCCGTGGATTCCCCGGTCCTCATTGATGCGGTAGAGCACCTTCAGCAGCTCCACCTCCGTCGTTTCAACGGGCAGAATCTGTTTTTTGATCTGGATGCCAAGCGATTCCGCTTTCTTGGTAAAGCTGCGCTCATAGGATAAATCGGCCGCACACGCTCCCACGCGGACGATCGCGACCGTAGGAACAATGCCTTGTTCCGCCAGCAGGGCGCTCTTCTCCCGAATCCAGTCCGCGACTGCCTGGGTAACAGGGGCGCCGGTCAACAGTTTGGCCATGGGGATAACTCCTTTCTTTATAAAGCGGACGGCGCTTCGCCAAAGCAAAGCGGCCGTTCTGAATCATTCGAGCGTTGCTCTCGTTTCCTGTGCAACGCACTGTTTTTGTGAGGATTCACATTATTGCGGACAGCTGCCGATGGTGTTAGCGCGCATAGACTTCGAGCGCACCACCCCTCTGGTGCAGCGGTCCCCCCTCTGCTCGGCATCCCTGCCCTTAGTTAAATGGATGCCAGCTTCCAATGACCAGCCCCTCGATTGCCACGTCGTCCAGGTCGTTGGTCCGCTTGATCACAGAAGGAAACTCCGGGTTTACCGCGCGAAATTCCACATAGTCCGGGTGGAACCAGACCATGCGGACGGTGAGCTCTCCGTTCACCCGCACCGCGGCCATACGGCCGTTGGCAACGCTGTCCTGACGGCGGACCGCCACCACATCACCGGAGTGGATCTTGGGCTCCATGCTGTCACCCTCGAACACGATGACCAAGTCGGCCCCCTCCACACTCTTGATGACCCGCCACTGGGGGGAGTTTTGAAACTCCAGTGCTTCCTGCTCATTGTCGGGTATCTCTCCCCAGCCAGCCAGATAGGCCGGTGACACATGAAAAATAGCGGCAATTTTTTCAATCTTTTCCGGTGGAATATTGGTGATGATATCGTTCTCGTATTTGAAAATGGTCTGCCGGGTGGTCTGGATCAGACTGCCCAGCTCGTCCTGCGACATTTTCTTGCTTGTCCGCAGCGCCTTGATACGCCCGCCCATCGTCATGCTCATCACAGCCTCTCGTTAATGTAACCTACGGTGCGTCACAAAGCACCGTTGGTTCGGCTTTATGTTGCTTATTATATCACATAATTTCGGTTTTGGGCTGGTTTAGCCGAAAATTTCCCGCTCCAGTGCAAATCTTTTCCGCTCTCCCGCCCCCAGCCTTGACACCGCAGGGAAAATAGCTTATAACTACTTTATACTAAGCCGTTTTGCGCATTTCGCGCCGCGCGGCTCTTTTGATCGATTCCGAGAGGTGACATGATGAACGAAATCAACTTTATGCCCATTCTGTGCGCCAACGACATCAATGTGTACAGCATGGCCCGTGCCTTCCATGAGGCCTACGGCATTAAATCCCTGGTGCTGGCCCGCAACTACAACGGCGTGACCAACCACTCCAAGATCCTGAACTTCAAAATCGTGGAGCATCTGGACGATACCCCTGTCTTTTTGGCGACCCTGAACGAGATCTACGAGGAGTACCACGCGCAAAAGACGCTCATTCTCATCGGCTGCGCTGACCACTATGTCCGCCTGATCGCTGAGAACAAGGAGCTTCTCAAGACCATGTTCGTCGTTCCCTACGCTGACAAGGCTGTGATGGACAATATCGTGCTGAAGGAGACGTTCTATAACCTCTGTGCCAAGTACAATCTGGACTACGCAAAGACCCTCATCTACACCCCCGAGATGGGTGACGACATTCAGCTGGACTTCGACTTTCCCGTGGTGCTGAAGCCCTCCTGCTCGGTCAGCTACAACCGCCATGCCTTTGAAGGACAGCACAAGGTCTACTTCATTGACGACATGGCCACTCTGAAAGCCACTCTGAAGGAAATCTACGACCACGGCTACGATAACCACATGATCATTCAGGAACGAGTCCCCGGCGATGACGCCTGTATGTTCGACCTGCAGGTCTATGTGGGCAGCGACCACAAGGTAAAGCTGATGAACTTCGGCAACGTGCTGCTGGAGGAGCACACCCCCAAGGGCATCGGCAGCAACGCCGCCACCCTGGTGGACTACACCGAGGAGCACGCTGAACTGATGAAGAAGATCCAGTTTCTGCTGGAGGACATCGGCTACGAGGGTCTGGCCGACTGCGACATCAAGTATGATGCCCGTGATGGCAAGTACAAGATGTTTGAAATCAACATCCGTCAGGGCCGCAGCCACTACCGCGTCACCGGCGGCGGTGACAACCTGGCCCGCTATATCGTGGACGACTATGTGTACCATAAGCCCCTGGAGCTGAAGTATGTGAAGGAGGACTTCTTCTGGCACGTGGTTCCCCTGGGCGTCGTGTACCGCTATGTGAAGGACCCCGCTAAGGTCGCCAAGATCAAGAAGCTGGTAAAGGAGGGCAAGTCCTGCCACTCCCTCTACTACCCAAAGGACATGAGCTTCCAGCGCGCCCTCTATCTGAAGCTGCGTGACATCAACCACTTCAGAAAGTACAAAAAGTACCTGGGGCAGTAAGCTTTCACGCCACAGTCAGAAGGGAGCTACACATGAACAGTATTTTGATCGGGATTGCGGGCGGCTCCGGCTCCGGCAAGACCACCCTGACCCAGCACCTGAAAGACCACTTCGGCAGCAACGTGACCGTCATCAGCCACGACAGCTACTATAAGCGCCAGGTGGGCAAGACCTACGAGGAGCGCACCAAGGTCAATTACGACCACCCGGACGCCTTCGAGACCGATCTGCTGGTCCGCCACCTCCAGGCGCTGCTGGATGGTCAGACCATTCCCTGTCCGGTCTACTCCTTTGTGGAGCACAACCGCACCGATGAAACCGTGGAGGTGTCTCCCACCAAGGTCATTATCGTGGAGGGTATCCTGATTTTTCAGGACCCCACTCTGCGGGACATGTTCGACATCAAGATCTTTGTGGATGCAGACTCTGATGTACGCATCCTGCGCCGCGCCCTCCGGGATGTGGAGGAGCGCGGACGCACCCTCCAGTCCGTGGTCGATCAGTACCTGACCACCGTCAAACCCATGCACGAGCAGTTCGTGGAACCCTCCAAGAAGTTTGCGGATATCGTGGTACTGGAGGGCGGCCACAACCTGGTGGCGCTGGAACTGATTATGCAGCGCATCCAGAACCACATCGACAGCTAAGCACACGAGGTCCCTCGGCTATTATGCCAAGAGACCTCGTTTTTTTAATGGATTCCGACGGGCTCCGGACGGAGCACCGTGATATGTTGATTTGGGGTCGTCAGCCGGCGGATGATGGTCTGCCGGGTAACAATGCCGATGAAGGCCCCCCGGTCGTCCACCACGGGAATAAAACTCTGCTGCATGGACCGCTCCAGCAGCTCCTCCATGGTCACATCAATCCGGACAGCGGGGTTAAATTGGGGCCGCAGGATGCCGTTCAGCCGCACCTTCTCCTGGGCACGCATACTGTTGTTCTCCCGGTCCAGAATGCCCCAGAGGAAGTCCCCCTCGCTGATCGTGCCAACATAGAGGCCCTCCCGGTTCAGCACGGGGATGGCGGTATAGCCATGGACCCGCAGCTTTTCCAGTCCCTGCCGAATGGTGAAATCATCATATAAAAAGGCCACCTGAGCCTTCGGGGTCAAAAGAGAAATTACGTTCACGATGCGATGTTCCTTTCTGCTGTGCCCTTGTACTATGCTAACCATACTATAAAGGCCGCTAAAAGTCCAGTCATCTATTGTTACATTTTTGTTCTGATTTGTTCTGAACGAGCCTTCCGTTTGCCGGAAGCAAATTGACAGCTCCGCCCCGCTGCGCTATGATACTAGAATAGTCAGTTCTGTCGAAAACGAGGTTATCCTATGCTGAGAAACGTGCTGAAATGGACCGGCGTTCTTCTGCTGGTCCTGTTCCTGTATCTGCTGCTGGGGGCGATTGTGCCCTTCGTTCGTCAGCCCGAGGTGTCGGAACAGACCAAAGCGTCCTTTCACCCTCAGGCTCTGATGGATGGGGACTACTCCGGCCAGCGGGTAGACATTATTTCGGACAACGAGGAGGCCCTGGCTGAGCGCATCCGGCTCATCTCCCAGGCAGAGGACCGGATCATTCTCTCTACGTTCGACTTCCGGGCCGACTCTGCGGGGGAAAAGGTCTTGGCCGCCCTCCTGGATGCCGCCGCGCGCGGCGTGGAGGTTCAGGTGCTGGTGGACGGCCTGTCCGGCCTGCTGCGGATGGAGGGCAACCCCGATTTTTACGCCCTGTCAGCCCAGCCCAACGTCCAGATGAAGCTGTACAACCCCATCCGCCCCTGGCTGCCCTGGACTCTCATGGGGCGGCTCCACGACAAGTACCTGGTGGTGGATGAGACCGCCTTTGTGCTGGGCGGCCGCAATACGTTCAATTTCTTCCTGGGCAGCCCGGAAGGCGGCTGGACCAATTATGACTGGGACGCCCTGGTCTGGTCCGACTCCAACACCGACGCCATGGACCAGGTGGTGGATTACTTCCAGTCCGTGTGGGACTACAAGGAGAGCAAGCCCTTCCACAACGACCCCAAGCTGCTCCAGCGGAAGAACGTCCAAAAGGCCGCCGACCGTCTCCGGCAACTCTATACCCAGATGGAGCGCGACCACCCCGACTGGTTCACACAGCGGGACTACAAGGCCACCACCCTCCCCGCCGGAAGGATCACGCTGCTCCATAACCCCATCCACGCCTACGCCAAAGAACCGATCTGCTACTACCAGATGACCGAGATCATGGCCCAGGCGGGAACCGATGTCTACATCCACACCCCCTACCTCATCTGCAACGAGTGGATGCTGTCCCAGCTGGCTGATATCGCAGCGGCCAGCCGCTCCACCTACCTGCTCACCAACTCAGTGGCCAACAACGGCAACCCCTTCGGCTCCATGGATTACTGGGCACACAAGCAGGAGATCATCGACACCGGCGTGAACATTTTGGAGTATGACAGCGGTGTCAGCTACCACGGCAAGTGCGCCCGTGTAGGGGATCGGCTGTCCCTTATCGGGTCCCTCAACTTCGATATGCGCTCTGCCTATGTGGACACGGAGCTGATGCTGGTCATCGACAGTCCCGAGGTCAATTCCGACATGGCACGGGAGATGGGCAAGTACGAGGATGCGTGTCTGGTGGTCACGGGTGTGGACTCCTGTGAACCGCCGGAAGGACATATTCCGCAGGAGATACCCGGCTCCAAGTACGCCGTCATGACTCTGATGCGCCTGTTCATCGGCTGGACCCGTTTCCTGCTGTAAGCCTTCTCTTCCGCCCCGGTCCTCCGGGGCGGTTTTCAACCTGGAACCGCTGTGGTAGACTGAACCCTGCCACAAATACTTACGTTACTTGAAAGGTCGATTGCTATGATCGTTGATGTGCACGCCCATACGTTTCCGCCCGCCATTGCCGCTCCTACGGTGGACAAGCTGATGCACCAGTCCCACACACGGGCCTTTACCGACGGCACCGTGAAGCAGCTGCGCCAGTCTATGGCCCGCAGCGGCATTGACTACGCCCTGGTACTGCCGGTGGCTACCAACATCCGCCAGGTGCCTAAAATCAACGAGGTATCGGGCCGGCTCCACGCCCGTTGGCAGGAGACGGGTGTGCTGTCCTTTGGCTGTATGCACCCTGACTTTCCCGACTGGAAGGCGGAGCTGGCCCGCATTCAGGAGCTTGGTATGCCCGGCGTGAAGCTCCACCCGGTCTATCAGGGGGTGGACTTTGATGATCCACGGTATCTTCGCATCCTGGACCGGGCCGCGGAGCTGGGCCTGATCGTTCTGTGCCACGGCGGCGGGGATGTGGGCTTCCCGGAGCGCTCTCACTGCACCCCCGACATGGTGCTTCGTGCGGTGAGGGAGGTGGGTGACTTCCCGCTCATCATGGCCCATATGGGCGGCTGGCACTGCTGGGACCAGGTAGAGGAGCTGCTCACTGACACCGGGGTATACCTCGACACCGCCTACTGTCTGGGGAAGATTCATCCTCTGGGGGATGGCTTCTACGGTCCCAATGACCTGCCTATGATGTCCTCGGAGCAGTTTGTCCGCATGGTCCGCATGTTCGGTGCCGACCGGGTATTCTGGGGCACAGACACCCCCTGGCGGGATCAGCAGGAAAGTCTGGACCTGCTGCTGCGGCAGCCCCTCACCGATGGGGAAAAGGCGGCCCTGCTGGGCGGAAACGCCCAAAAGCTGCTTGGTCTCCCGGAGCGAAAGCCCGCTTTCACTTAATAATTCTTTATGTTTAGCCCCTCTTTTCTCTGATATAATGGTGTTATTACAACATTACGACAAGGACGGGCTATTCCGCCTTTGTGATAAGAGGGGGTCCCCTATTATGAACGAATCGATTCTGCTGGTAGACGACGACAGCGCCATTTTAGAGCTTGTTACCGACGTGCTCACCGAATCCGGCCTCAACGTCACCGCCCTGTCCTCCGGGGAAGAAGCGCTTGACCGGCTGAGTAAAGAGCGCTTTGACCTGGTCATTCTGGATATTATGATGGGCGGAATCAGCGGTCTGGAGGTCTGTCAGCAGGTCCGCTCCAGTGTCAGCTGTCCCATCTTGTTTCTCAGCGCCAAAAACGAGATTCAGGACATCGTGACGGGTCTCGGTCTGGGCGCCGATGACTACATCACAAAGCCCTTTGCGCTTGAGGAGCTGGCCGCCAGAGTCCTGGCCCATCTGCGCCGTCAGGCCCGTTCCGCCCCTGAGGAGGCGGTTCGGGGCCCCATCCGGATCGGTGACATCAGTCTGGACCCGGACAGCCGGGTGGTCACCCGAGACGGCGTTCCCGTCTCCCTCTCCACCCGTGAGTTCGACCTGCTGGCCTATTTGATGCTCCACGCCGGTGAGACTGTGTCCCGTGAGAAGCTGTTCCACGAGGTATGGGGCACCGACTACGGCGATGTGGGTGCAGTGGCCATCAACATCAAGAACCTTCGCTCCAAGCTGGACCCCGACTGGATCTACATCAAAACCATCTGGGGCTCCGGCTACCGTTTTGTCACCCGGAGCGGCTATGCGGAAGAGCAGGAGGGCATCTGATATGGCCGAAGATCACAAGATTCCCCACATCCACGGCATCAGCTGGCTCAACTCTGCGCTGTCCCGAAAGATGGTCGTCACCCTGCTGGTACTGGCAATTCTGGGTTGGGCCTTTTCGTTCACCTTCCTGCTTCATGATATCCAGCGCTATCTGGGCTGGATCTATGACCGGGCGGTTGAGGATGCCCAGTCCACAGCCCATCAGGTCATCTCCTACTTAGATGGCAGTCAGGGAAGTCTGGACGAATTGGATCTGTTTCTGGACGAGTGGAACCTGAGCTGTACCCTTCAAGATAGCCGCGGGCACATTTTCTATCAGCACGTCCCAGCCAAATGGTCGGACACCCAGCTGACTGCCGCCAGCAGTGCCCCGGTGGACATCCCCGGACACGGGCGGGTACAAGTCCGCATCTGGGCACCGACCCTGGAGCGGAGCGACCTGCTCTCCGCAACGGGACAAAACGTTTTTCTGGGGCTTGCCATGTTCAATCTGGTTTTGTTTCTGGCTGCGGGCGTGTTGCTGTATCTGTTCATCATTTATCCCATCACGGGGCTGCGAAAAACCGTGCAGGACTACTCTGAGTCGGGTACGATGCCGCCTCGCAGCCGCCGCAGTGACGAGGTTGGCAGACTGCAAAACACCTTTGCCGACCTGGCCGGTCAGCTCCGGGCCAAGGAGCAGTCGGAACATCGGCTCATCGCCTCCATCTCCCACGACCTCAAAACGCCCCTTACCTCGGTGCTGGGCTATTCAGAGCGCCTCATGTCGGCTCAGATTTCCGACGAGAAGCGGGATCAGTATATCCACAGCATCCATGATAAGGGGCTGGCCATCAAGTCGATTCTGGATGAGTTCGATGTCTATTTGGATGCCGGTCTGCGGGGCGGCGCCCCGATGGAACGGCGCACTGCACAGGAGGTGTGCAGTGCGCTGAAGCAGGAGTATTTAGATGAGCTGGCCGATGCCGGGATTGCCCTGACCATGGACTGTCTGTGCCCCCAGGCCGCCATCGCCTGCAATATGTCCCACCTGTCCCGGTATCTGGGCAACCTGATTGGAAACAGTATCCAGCACGCCGGGGTGAAGCACCTCAGCCTCACCGTCACATTCCGCCAGGAGCATGATTTTCTGGCCCTGGATTTCCGGGACAACGGCATCGGCGTGCAGCCCGCTCTGCTGGAGCAGATCTTCGAGCCTCTCTACACCACCGACCGGGGACGCAAGGTGTCCGGTCTTGGCCTGTCCATCTGCCGGAGCATCATCTGGGCCCACGGCGGCTCCATCTCCGCTTATAACCACCC
>JAHHSC010000055.1 GCA_020025455.1 Lawsonibacter sp.
TGGCTGGAGGATGAGGCCAGAGAGGGGCTCCGCGCCGTTGGAATTACCGCAGGCGGTCGAGTGAAGTTTGAGCATACGGAGCCGTTTTCCTGCCGTTATCGCTTACAACCTACCACGGGCCGGGAGGGGAGACCGGACGAGGAACAGATCGAACTGTATGGGTCCATGGGCTGGGACTATGTGGGGACCATGAACGGCTATGTCCATGTCTGGCGGTGCGAGGACGCCGATGCGCCGGAGCTGGACACCGACCCCGTGGCCCAGGCGGAGGGATACCGGCGTCTGGTCAAAAGGGTCATCCGGACCGATGCTGCGCTTGTAGCCGCGGATCTGGCTTTTCTGGCCTTTCTCCTGTATCAGCTGCTGTCCGGCGGGCCGTACTATTTTGTGCGGTACACGGTGCCGGGGTATCTGATCGTGGTTGTGCTGTATGTGGTGGTGGGCGGCCTTGTGAGTGTTCTTGAGACCACAGGCCTGATCCGACTGGTCCGGCGGCTGCGGGACGGAATCCCTCTGAAACGCACAGAGGATTATGGGAAGAAACGTGCGCTGACAAAGGTGTTTAGTGTCGTCCTGTGTGTGTGCATGCTCTGGAATTCCGGAATGTTCGGACTTGTAAGTGCAGAACCAAAGGTGGCCTATGCAGAAACGGGCGGTGTGCCGGCAGCCGAGGCGGTCTATCCCCATCTCAGCCGGCTGGAAGGGGTGCCGGAGGAGGATGTGGAGTTTTTCCGTCCGAAAGTCAAGCACCACGAGCTGGCTCCCTCAATGTGGTTTATCACACAGTATGTGGACCATGCGGATCAGCCACAGTCTCAGCTGGTCACCGACTACTATCATATGCTGGGTGCATTCCTGGTCCCGCAAATGGAGGAAAAACTGTTAAAAAACTACCGCGATTTGGAGTATGTGGAGGAGCTGACCCAGGTGGAGCCTGGGAAGCTGGACCGCTTCTGGTGGACAGATTGTATCCATCATGACCGAAGGGAGCAGTATGCCGTAGCGGTGCTGGGACAGAATGTGATGGCCATTGGCTACCACGGCCCAGCAGATCTGCGGGAGCACACCGAATTGTTTGCCGAAACGCTGGAGAACGGATAAAACGCAAGATCCCGAGAGGGAGCGGTTGGCCCCGGAGTGTTAACAGGAGGTGTGCGATGAAAAAACGAATGGTCAATCTGATGGGGGAATACCTGGCAGCAGGGCTCTATGACGTCACTGGCAATGAAAAATGGCTGGCGGATCAGGCGCGGGACGGCTGGCTGGCCACCGAGATGAACCGCAAGGGCAGGGTGGAATTTGTAGACAGCGCACCCAATGCGACGGTGCGCTACCGGCTGCGGCCCACCCAAAAGCGGGAGAAATGCCCGTCCGCCGAGGAGATGGAGCTGAACGAGGCCTTTGGGTGGAGGTATCTGGGTACTGCCGGAAAATGCCTGCACCTTTGGCGGTGCGACGATCCCGCCGCACCCGAACTGGACACGGACCCGGAGGTCCAGGCGGAGAGCTTCCGCTACCTGATGCGCCGCAGTGTTTGGGAGTGCGTACTGGGGGTGGGGACGGAGATTCTGTTCGGTCTTGCTCTGATCTGGCTATTGGGCACCGGTTCACTGGTGGATATGATTTGGAAAGGGAGGCTGGGGTATATCACCCTGATTGCCGCCTATGTGATTCTGGCCCCGATCGCTATGGGGCTGGAGGCAATCACGCTTATCAGACAGGTGAGATGGATGAGAGCCGGGATATATCCCGGCGAAACGAGAATTCGTTACCGAACCAAACGATGCTTCCGGGGGCTGCTGCATGCCATTCTTGTCGCAATGCTGCTGTATGTTAATTTTCCAGGGGGCTATGAACAGGTTCCGGCAGAAGGTGCTGTTTATCCTTCCATCTATGCGCTGGAGGGGACTCCGGGAGACGAGCAAGACGCCGTGCACACGGCCAGGACCAAGCGGTTGGAACTGGCACCGCGTGTTTGGATCATCCGTCAGTTTGGTCAGAACGGTGCCCAGATGGAGACGGAGTACTACCGCATGCTGACCGAACCGCTGGCAAAGCGCATGGAGACCGATCTGGTGGAAAAGTGTGAGTGGGAAAAGTCTAATGAGACCGAAATGATCCGGCTGGAATCGGAAGAACTGGATGGCTTTTGGTGGATGCGCTGTCCCGACGGGCCCCAGTACGCCGTGGCCCGGTTGGGCAACTGCGTGATGAGAGTCCACTACTACCGGGGAGAGGCAAACCTGCGGGACCATGCGGACCTGTTCGCCGCAACCCTCAAAACAAAATGAGCATAAAAAAATTCCCTGTGTAAAAACACAGGGAGTTTTTTATTTGCCATATTCCATTACACAGCGCGGGTGACCTTACCGGAACGGAGGCATCTGGTGCAGACGTACACGTGCTTGGGAGAACCATTCACGATCGCCTTCACGCGCTTCACGTTAGGCTTCCAGGTGCGGTTGGAACGGCGATGGGAGTGGGAAACCTGAATACCGAAAGTGACGCCCTTATCGCAGAATTCGCATTTGGCCATGTTGCTTACCTCCTCGCTATGAGAATCGCTTTCAAAAAGCTACGTTTAGTATGATAGCAGATAATAGAACAAAAAGCAAGGACTTTTTTCAGAAAATTCAAAATTGCTGAGAATAAAATAAAATATAGAGAATGTGGTGCCTGTTGCTTGCGATATATGGTAATTTCGACTATACTAAGATCAACAAAATACCATAGAAAGGGGAACGCCCAATGTCTGAGAGCACATACAACGTCAAGTTGGGGGAGATCATTCAGGAGTTTGGTCTGGAGGTGCTGCGCGCAGGACCAGATTACATGAACGTCCCGCTCAGTACCATCGATGTCAATCGGCCCGGTCTGCCTCTGACCGGCTTCTTTGAGCTGTTCGACACCAAACGGCTGCTGCTGCTGGGTCTGACCGAGCACACTTACCTGGAGAGACTCAGCCCCGCCAGACGGCGTGAGAGTTTTGACCGGCTGCTGTCTTACCCGGTGCCCGCGCTTATCCTTACCCGCGGCCTGAAGCCCTTCCCAGAGCTGCTGGAGATGGCTGACAAGTATGGACGCACCGTTCTGCGTACCGAGCAGCACACCTCTGCGTTTATGAGCGTACTGATCGGCAGCCTCTACGCCAGGCTGGCCCCCCGCATCACCCGTTCCGGCGTGATGATGGAAGTCTACGGCGAGGGCATTTTGATCCAGGGAGAGTCCGGTGTGGGTAAGAGCGAGGTAGCCATCGAGCTAATCAAGCGAGGCCATCGGATCGTAGCCGATGACGCGGTGGAAATCAAAGCCACCAACCACGGAACCCTGGAGGCGACAGCCCCTGAGCTGATCCGTCACTATATGGAGCTGCGCGGCATTGGTGTGATTGATGTGCGCCGCCTGTTTGGTATGGGTGCCATCAAGCAGACCCAGCAGATCGACCTGGTCATTACCCTGGAACAGTGGAACGACAAGGCGGTGTACGACCGCTTGGGCCTGGAGTCTGCCACCACCGAACTGATGGGCGTGAAGCTGCCTGCCATCACCATCCCCGTGAAGCCCGGCCGAAACCTGGCCAGCATTGTGGAGGTGGCCGCCATGAACAACCGAAACCGTATGCTGGGGCATAACGCAGCGTTGGAGCTGACCCAGCGCATGGACCAGCACTTTGAGGACCTGATGAAGGAGGATCGGCGCTGATGTACTATGTGGGCGTTGATGTGGGCGGAACCAATCTCGCGGCCGGTCTGGTAGATGGAACGGGACATATCCTGAATCAGGTGAGCTGTCCTGTGGATAAGACAATGGGGGACCGGGAGCTTTGTGCGCAGCTGGCCCGCCTGACCCAGACAGTGATAGAGACCGGCGGCAGAGAACTGGAGGAGATCCAGGCCGTAGGCGTTGGATTTCCGGGCCAGGTGGATAACGAAACCGGTGTTGTCATCCGTACCCCCAACCTCGCATTTGGCAATACCCCCTTCCGCGCCCTGTTCCAGCAGACCTGCGACCTTCCGGTGTTTCTGGGGAATGATGCAAACTGTGCCGCAATTGGTGAGTATATGGCGGGGGCGGCCAGGGGCTGCGACCCCGCTGTGGTGGTGACCATTGGCACGGGCCTTGGCGGCGGCATGATCAGCAGAGGAAAACTGTTTGCCGGCTTTGCAGGCTCCGGGATGGAGGTGGGCCACATGATCGTCCAGCCAGATGGGGCCCGCTGCAACTGCGGGAACCGGGGCTGCTGGGAACAGTATGGCTCCGCTACGGCCCTGATCCGCCTGACACAGGAGGAGATGGAGGGCAGCCGGGAGAGCAAACTCTGGGAGCTGTGCGAAGGTGACAAGCTCAAGGTCACCGGACGCACCGCCTTTGCAGGTGCACGTCTGGGCGATGCAGCGGCCAAGCGGGTACTGGATCGTTACCTCCGGGGCCTCTCCGTGGGCATCATTAACCTGGTCAATGTGATCCAGCCCGAGATCATCTGTCTGGGCGGCGGCGTCAGCAATGCCGAGGACGATTTGCTGCTGGCCCCCCTGCGTGAGCTGGTGAACCGAGGCTCCTTTGACAGAAGCGTGCCGACCCGCCTGGAGAAGGCATCGCTGGGCAATGACGCCGGTATCGTTGGTGCTGCATTGCTGTGCAATATGCTGTGATGTGATCTTAAACGCAGAGCTTCAGACGTGATCCAGCAGAAGGATCGTCTGAACCGATTGTAGAACATCTTATAGGCCCAAGTCCAGATCGTATGAAGCGATCTTGACTTGGGCCTTTATCGTGCCCGGAACATGAGAAACAGCGTGTTTCAACCGAGGGACTGCCTTGCGAAAAAAGGTTGGAAATCTTTGTAAAAATAGGATAGATTTTCTTCGGATTATCGATTATAATATGGTGAAGCGGTACACAATGTAGATGTAACTGCGGGGCAGTCTGCTTCTGCCTCGTGAAGTTCGTACAGACCTAGGCCAAGCCCAGGACACACAAGCCGCTGACGAAAGGAGCACACCAATGAAACAAGCCGATCCATCTCGGGGATTTCTCCTGTGTTTTCTAGCAAACCTGGTTCTTCACTTTTGGTGGGGCGTGGCCTCACTGATCCTGCTGATTTTGCATTTCTGGATGGATATCTCGTTGCTTTTCGCCTGGGCGGCCTTTGCCTTCTGGGGGATACAGTCCATGATCCTGACGGCCATCGCCTACTGGGCAAACCGGTGTGGGCAGGAGCGGGACCCGGTCAAGCAGAACAAAAATCCCTATTCCGCTAAAACAGAGGACCTGTTGTCCGGCCGTAAGGGAGGGCAGGACGCAGCTTCTGCGGATAAACAGGATAAGAAAATCGAACCGTGATGACCATAATGAATGGGAACCACAGTCTAAACCGTCTGAGCTGGTTGCAAACGGATTGAACCCAACGGATCTGCACCCACAAAACCTGATATACTGCGAGAGGAGTACATACTATGGGACTTATCAAAGCTGCAATGCAGTCTACTGGCGGCGTGCTGGCCGACCAGTGGAAGGAATTTTTTTATTGTGATGCGATACCTGACAATGTGCTGGTGACCAAGGGCCAGAAGCGCACCTCGGGCCGCTCCTCCAATCGGAAGGGCAGCGACAACGTCATCAGCAGCGGCTCTGTCATTGCTGTGGCTGACGGCCAGTGTATGCTGGTGGTGGAGCAGGGCAAGGTGGTGGAGGTAGCTGCCGAGCCCGGCGAGTTCATATTTGATTCATCCACCGAACCCACCATTTTTGCAGGCGATCTGGGAGACAGCGTGGTGCAGACCTTTAAGTCCGTCGCAAAGCGAATCTCCTTTGGCGGCGATGTGCCCAAGGATCAGCGTATCTACTACTTTAATACCCGAGAGATGATGCGCAACAAGTACGGCACCCCCTCTCCCGTTCCCTTCCGTGTGGTGGATGAGAGAGCCGGAATCGACATTGACATCGCCATCCGCTGCTTCGGTGAATACAGCTACCGTATGACCAACCCCCTTCTGTTCTACACCAACGTGTGCGGCAATGTGGCGGATGAATATACCCGGGACCGTATGGACGGTCAGTTAAAGACCGAGCTGCTCACCGCTCTCCAGCCCTGCTTTGCAAAGATCAGCGCCATGGGTGTGCGCTATTCGGCCCTTCCCGGTCATACTGCCGAGCTGGCTCGGGTGCTCAATGAGGTGCTCTCCAGTCAGTGGCGGGATATTCGTGGTCTGGAAATCGTCGCCTTTGGTGTTTCCTCGGTAAAGGCCGATGAGGAAGACGAGAAGATGATCAAGGAGCTGCAGCGCAACGCCGCCTTTATGGACCCGACCCGGGCAGCCGCCCATATGGTGAGCGCCCAGGCGGCTGCCATGCAGTCTGCCGCAAAGAACGAGAGCACAGGCCCCGCTATGGCCTTTATGGGCATGGGCATGGCAAGCCAGGCGGGCGGAATCAATGCCCAAAGTCTCTTCCAGATGGGACAGCAGCAGATGCAGCAGAAGGCCGCCGCCGGGTGGACCTGCTCCTGTGGTCAGACTGGGAATACCGGTAAATTCTGTGCTGGCTGCGGCAGGGCCAAGCCCGCCCCGGAGGGAAGCTGGACCTGTTCCTGCGGTGCGGTTGCCACCGGCAAGTTCTGCCCGGAGTGCGGGGCTCCCAAGCCCGCTGCCCCTGCGGTCAACGGCTGGACCTGCCCCACCTGCGGAAAGGTCAACAAGGGCAAGTTCTGTGCCGAGTGTGGGACGAAGAAGCCCGCAGGCGTCCCCCAGTACAAATGTGATAAATGCGGCTGGGAACCCTCCGATCCGGCCCATCCGCCCAAATTCTGCCCGGAGTGCGGCGACCCCTTTGATGACGGGGATATTCAGTAACGGTGCGTTTTGCCGCCGTGCTCCGCAGCCCTGGAACGGAAGCGCTGCCTTGGGCGGGGCGGGCGGAACCTGACAGAGAACAGAGAAGATAAATGGAGGGACAACTATGCCAGCACAGATTACAAACTACAAATGTCCTGCCTGCACAGGCCCGCTTCACTTTGTAGGTGCCTCTGGCAAGCTGGAGTGCGACTACTGCGGCAGTACCTATGACGTTCAGGAAATTGAGGCCATGTATGCCGACGAGGAGGAGAAGGCCGCCGCCTCCCAGCAGGTGGAAGAGGAACAACGCGGTGAGGATACCGCATGGGATTTTTCCGCCGTTGGTACCGACTGGGGAGCGGAAGCAGAGAAAATGCGGGCCTATTCCTGCCCTTCCTGTGGCGCGCAGCTCATCTGTGACGAGACGACTGCGGCCACCAGCTGCCCCTACTGCGGAAACCAGGCCGTGATCCCCGGTCAGTTTGGAGGAACCCTGCGGCCGGACTTTGTACTGCCCTTCAAATTGAGCCGCGAGGACGCCATCAAGAAACTGAAAGAGCATTACAAAGGGAAGATTCTTCTGCCCAAGGCGTTCACGGCGGACAACCACATCGAGGAGATCAAAGGCGTCTATGTTCCGTTCTGGCTCTTTGACAGCAAGGCGGACGTGAAGATGAGTTTCCATGCTACCAACACCCATACCACCCGGGAGGGGGACTATCGGGTCACCAGGACCAAGCACTACGATGTTTTTCGCTCGGGTGTCATCGGCTTTCAGAAGGTCCCGGTGGACGGCTCCACAAAGATGCCGGATGACTACATGGATTCCATCGAGCCTTATGACTACAAGGAACTCAAAGACTTCTCCACCGCCTATCTGCCGGGTTTTTTGGCAGACAAGTACGATGTGGATGCGGAAGCTGCCTCAAAACGAGCCGATGAACGGTGCAGGAACACCGCTGTGGACAGCGTCCGGGACACCGTGCAGGGCTATGCGGCGGTCACAACCCGTACACAGCAGGTGGCGCTGGATCGGGGCGAGGTCAAATATGCCCTGCTTCCTGTGTGGATGCTGTCCACGAAGTGGAAGGATAAGAACTATCTGTTTGCAATGAACGGCCAGACCGGAAAGATGGTGGGTGATCTGCCCGCCGACAAAGGAAAGCTCCGGACGTGGTTCTGGGCTTCTGCCCTGGGTGCCTCGGCTGTGTTGAGTCTGCTATTTTCCGGATCGCTTGGGCATCTGATTGCCGGTTTGTTCCTGTGAGGGAGGCGTAGCATATGGGAAAGAAATTTACATCGCTGCTTTTTGGGTTGATGCTGGCTCTTGTGCTGTGCGTTCCGACCTTCGCTGTGGCACACGTGGGCTATGTGACGGATGAAGCCGGCCTTTTAACTGCGGAAGAGAAACAAACACTGGAACGCGACGCAAAGCAGCTTGCAGAACAGTACGGCTTTGGCGTCTACATCATCACCGTAGATGACATCACGGAATCTACAAGTGCCCCGGATATGGAAACGGCGGCAGAGGAGCTGTACTTATCCAATGAGCTGGGTGAGGACCAGGACCGGAGCGGTATTCTGCTGCTCATGTCCATGGAGGAGCGGGACTGGGCCCTCTTTGCCTTCGGCTATGGCAACACAGCCTTCACCGACTACGGAAAGGGCTACCTCAGCGACCGTTTCCTGGATGACTTTGGGGATGACAGCTGGTACGCCGGGTTCAAGGACTATCAAAAGACCTGCGGCGAAATGCTGGATGAGGCCTTAGCAGGCACCCCCATTGACGTGGACCACGCTGTACCGGATTCTCCCCACGCCAGAATCTACGGCATCGTGGCCTGTACCGTGTTGGGGTTCCTCATCGCGATCGTCATTGTAGTGGTTCTAAAGCAGCAGCTCAAGTCGGTGGCACACGGCACTCAGGCTGAGCACTTTGTGGCTGCAAATGGACTGAAGTTAACGAACCAATATGATCGGTATGTCCGCACCACAGTATCCCGCGTTTATGATCCGCCCGCAGAAAAGAGCAGCGGCGGAGGAACCACCACCCGAAG
>JAHHSC010000056.1 GCA_020025455.1 Lawsonibacter sp.
CCGCCGCTGGTATAGACCGCGGCGATTTTGCCGTTCTCGCTGTACATGGTCAGCTGCGTGCCGGACTTCAGCTCGGAGTAGCCCTCCAGATAGCTCTTGCCGTCCTGCGCCGCGGCGGTGTACAGCATGGTGGCGGCGTTCATGGTGTAACGCGTTCCATTGGTGCCCTTCACATAGCTGGGCTGGGCGTCGCCGGACAGGGTGATCTGGATGGTGCTGCTGTCGTCGGGGACAAAGGTGACGATCTGCTGCTTGTCGTTGAGCACCAGCGCGCCGCGCTTGCCCAGCAAAGCCGAAGGCTTCACATTGCCGCCCACCGCCAGGTAGGATTCGGATTTATCGTTGGCTGTGGTACGGATCGCACAGTCGGAACTGCCGTCGTCGGTCTTGACGCCCACCGCCAGAACAATGGTGCCGGGAGTGGCCGTGCCCAGTGCCTCATAGCCGCGCTTTCCGGACGCATCCTTGCAGTTGAGTGCGTTGACGAAGATCTGGGCGGTCTGGGCGCGGCTGATGGTTTCGTAGGGGCCGGCGGCTACGCCGTCCGTCAGACCGATGCTCTTGCCCAGATTCATAAAGCTCTGCGGCCAGAGGGTGCCTGTCTCATTGCTGGAGTAGCCCAGCACCCGGAGCAGAATGGTCACCGTCTCGGCCATGGTGATCTGATCGTCGGGGTGGAACCTGCCGTCGCCCTTACCGGCGATCAGGTGCACATCCTTCTCCCCATCTTTTATGGTGATCGAAGCCGCCAGATTCACATAGGCCTGGGACCAATGCTTGGCGGTCACATCGGGAAAAATGGTCCGGGTGGCGTACAGGGGGGCCTTGCTGCCTTCCTGCATGAACTTCACGGCCATGGTGGCAAACTCGGCCCGGGTCAGGGTGCCCTGGGGATTGAACGTGTTGCCGCCCACCCCGCTGGTCACGCCCATCAGACGCAGGATATCCGCGTTTACCGCGGTATTCTGGTCGGTAATATCCTGGAAGGAGGAACTGGCGGCCCCAGCGGGAAGGGCCAGTGCCAGGGACAGCGCCGCCGCTGTAACGGCGGACAGGATTCGTTTCATACGCATACTTTCACGCTCCTATCGTCATTCCGCGCGCAGGGCTTCCACCGGCTGCAAGCCGGAGGCCTTCACGGCGGGGTACATACCAAAGATGACGCCCAGCAGCACCGAGAAGAGAAAGGCTCCCACGGTAATGCCCGGGCTGGGCAGCAGGATGACACCCGGTTCGGTGATATTGGGCATAAGCTTGCCTGCGATCATGGTGCCCACATAACCAAAGCCGATCCCCAGCAGGCCGCCCACGCTGCACAGCACTGCGGCTTCGATCAAAAACTGGGTGATGATGCTCTTGCGTTCAGCGCCGATGGCCTTGCGAATACCGATCTCGCGGGTGCGCTCGGTAACGGTGACCAGCATGATGTTCATAATGCCGATGCCGCCCACCAGCAGGGAAATACCGGCGATGGCACCCAGCACCAGCGACTGCATCAGGCTGGCATTTTGCATATCCTGGGCGTAATTATTGTCGCTGTTCACGCTGTAGTCGCCGTTTTCGATCATGCCGTCGGCGTTTTTGGGGAACATACCGGACAGGAAGGCGGACAGGCGGGTCATCGCCTCGGTGGTGGCCGTGGCGCTCTTGGCCTTGACCACATAGCTGCTGATGGTCTGGTTCTGGTTCAGCGTCCGGTTGAAGGTGTAGGGGATCACGATGATGTTGTCCATCTCAGGCCACAGGCCCATGCTCTCGTACCAGCCCACCACGGTGAAGGGCTTGCCGTTGACGGTGATGACCTCGTCCACCGGGTCGGTGTAGCCGAAGAGCTCCTGCTTGGCACCGGAGCCCAGCACGCACACGGCGTTGGACTTTTCAATGTCCAGATAGGACATCTCCCGGCCCGCCGCCAGGGTATAGTTGTTGCAGACGCCAAACTGCTCCGAACCCAGCTTCACGTGCATCATCTTTTCCCAGTTCATGTGCTGGTTCTCGTAGTCGTTGATGAGCAGGGTCTTGCTGCCGTACTGGACCGTGGCCTTGTCGCTGATTTCGGCTTCTGGGGTGATGCCGTCGATCAGATCGCCCAGGGTCAGGCAGAAGTCATAGAGCTTCTGCCCTGTGTCGCCGTTCATATCGGAAAAAGAGTAGGCCCGGACCTGGATCTTGTTGTCGCCCATCTTTTCGAAGTATTTCATGCTCTGGGCGTTCTGGGCCTGAACCACCGACACCATAATGACCACGCTGGCCACGCCGATGATGATGCCAAGCATGGTAAGAAAGGATCGCATTTTTTTCATGACGATGGACTTAAACGCCATCTTAAAGGACTGCCAAATGGTCATTCCCAATCCACCTCCTGTGGGTGATCGGCAACCACCTTGCCGTCTGCCAGCCGGACTACCCGGCGGGCCGTGGCGGCAATGCCATTATCATGGGTGATGAGGATGACAGTGGTGCCCTCCCGGTAGAGCTCCCGCAGGATCTCCAGCACGTGCCGGCCTGTCTTGGAGTCCAGAGCGCCGGTGGGCTCGTCTGCCATGATGATGGGGGGATGGGTGGCGATGGCGCGGGCAATGGCCACGCGCTGCTGCTGGCCGCCGGACATCTCGCTGGGCCGGTGGTGGGCACGTCCATCCATGCCCACCCGGCGCAGGGCTTCCATCGCAATATCCTCCCGGTCAAAGACACTGACGCCCTGATAGATGAGCGGCAGGGTCACATTCTCCAGCGCATCCAGCTCCTGGATCAGGTTGTAGCCCTGGAAGATAAAGCCGATGGACTTGTTTCGAATGTGGGCAAGCTGCTTATCCGACATGGAGGTGACGTCCGTGCCGTTCAGGTGATAATCCCCGTAGGTGGGCACGTCCAGACAGCCCAGCACGTTCATCAGTGTGGACTTGCCGGAGCCGGACTGGCCCACAATGGCCACAAACTCCCCCCTGTCGATTTGAAGGGATACCCCGTTCAGCGCCCGGACCTCGCTCTCCTTGCCCTCATGATAGATCTTATAAATGTTCTGGATATCAATGAGCATGGTGCACCTCTTTACCAGCCGCCGTAGTCGCCGTCGGTCACCGTGTAGGCCACAAAGACCTCCTCGTCCAGCTCCACGCCGGAGATGATCTCCACGTTCTCAATATCGGCAAGGCCGGTCTCCACGATGGTGGGATAGAAGCCCTCCTCCTCGGTGGGGAAGGTGCGCTTCTGACCCGGCTCAAAGGTGGGCAGCTCCAGCTCGGGGACCTCCTCGGGGCGGCTGTCCCGCTTGATAAAGACCACGGACTGGCGGTTGCCCTCCTTGTCGGGGAAATACTGCACGCTGCTGGCCGGGACCACGATGCAGTCGGTGACCTCCTTGGTCACAAAGGAGTACTGGAGCCAGGCGCCGTCCAGCAGGGAGCCGTCGGCGTTGTCCACCTCCAGCGTAACCGGATAGTTGGTCATGCCCTGTCCCTTCTCGGCCCCGGCCATGTCGATTTTGGTGACCGCGCCCATGTATTTGGTGCCGTTCCAATCCAGCTCCACCATATCGCCCGGCTTGATAAAGGAGATATTCTGGTCGCTGACCTGGATGGTGGCCTGCATGGTGGTGTTGTTGGCAATGGTGATAACCGTCTCGTTCTCCTTCACCTCTTCGCCCTCGGCAAGGGTGCAGGAGACCACGGTGCCGTCGATGGGGGAGACGGCGTTGAAGTTGCTCAGGGCTTTTTCGGCCTCCTCCAGCGTTTTCTGGAGGCCGTCAAGCTCCTCGTAGAGCCGATCCAGCTCCTCGTCCACCGTGTCGGACCCCAGCGTCAGCAGGGCCTCGCCCGCGGCCACGTTGGCGTGGTTGAGCAGGTTTCCTACCTTGGTGACGGGACCTGCCGTCTTGGTGATCACGGGCAGCGTCTCATAAAACTCGGTCTGAGCGTTCTGGTAGGGGTAGATGGAGGAGCCGTCCGCAGCGGTGAGCACCGCGGATGCGTCCATACCTGCGGTCAGGGTCCCGGGGTTCTGAAACACGATTACAGCCTCGAAGTGGGCAGCCCCCTCAGGCGAGATGAAGCTGACCTTATTGATCTTCTCCACAGTCCCCTTGAAGTTTCCCATGACAGCCGGGATGGACACATCCACACTCTGACCGGCCTTGATGTCCTTCTCGTAAGCGTAACTGAAATAGAGGGACAGCTTCAGCTTCTTATCGTTGACCAGGGTAGCTACCGCCTCACCGGAGGCAACATCCTGGTCCTTACGGAACTCTTTGACCTCCTGGAGCTTGCCGGCAAAGGGGGCCCGGACGGTCAGTTCGTCTTTTTCCTTCTCCTTGCGGCTGATGTCCTTCTGCTTTTTGCCCACGGCATCTCTTGCCTGGGCGGCGGCCTCCTCGGCTTTCTCGGAGTAGATGGTGTACAGCGGCTGGCCTGCGGTGACCACGTCACCCACGTTCACCAGCACCTGCTGAACGGTACCGCTCTGGGTGAGCGTGATGGCTGCCGACTGCTTGGCGGTGGCGTTGCCCATCCCGGAGACCTTGCTCTGCACCGTGCCCAGCATGGCAGGCTGGGCGAAGATCTCGCCTACGTCCTCACTGGTATGCAGAAACTTGTAAAGCGCAAATCCTCCGCCGCCCACCACGGCGGCGGCCACGGCCAGCGCGACCAAACGCTTGGCCATTTTCTTCTTGTCTGCCGCCCGTTTCTTGGGCGCAGGGGTAGGGGTACCAGGCTCAGATACGGGTGCCTGTACCAGTTCAACTTCTGCCATGTATGTTCCTCCTCTGTGTGGTCGATAGGCGTTTGGCGGCCTATATAGTTCCCCGTCCAGCATGTCAGGGTGTATACACCAACCGATTATTTGATTTCATTATATGACGGGCCGTGAGAACTTAGCAATTACAAACAGATTACAAAACCCTTAAGAATTTCTTAATCCAGAGTTCCCCGCGCGTGCCGTATCGTCCGCACTACAGCGAAAAAACACAACTTATGCGGTGGAGTATCCTGCATCGGTCAGGCAAAAATAGACACCACCCAAAACATAGGTTTTGGGTGGTGTCTATTTTTGTTTATAGCGTCGGGGACTTCGCGGTATTCCCGGTTATTCGCTCCAGTCTGCCTCTCGCCGCAGCGGCAGGTCGTGGAAAATGGCGTCCACCGCACTCAAATAAGCGGCGGCATCCTGGGCCTTTTTGATTTGCTTAAAGAGCTTATCGCCCCCCTCAAAGAGACGGCGCTGGTAGCTCCACAGCTCCTTCATGTGAAAAACGGTGTTGCGTGCGCTGTTGAAGTTTTGGAGGTACACTTGGAAGAGCTCGTCGTGCATCCCGCGCAGCTCCTCCCGATGGACCGGTTCTCCCCCTGCCGCCTGGCGCGCCAGGGCGGGATCGGCCAGCAAGCCCTGGCCGATCATCAGCTGATCCACATTGGGGAATTTTTTGTGCAGTGCCTCGCAGTCCTCCGCCCGAACGAGACCGCCATTATAACAGACCGGTCCGTGGTACTCCTCCAGGGCGGCGGCAAAGTCGCCCATGCGGATTGGCTCCCGGTAATAGTCCTTGCGGACTCTGGGGTGGATAATGAGCAGGGGCACGGGGTATTTACGGAATACTTCCAGCAGGGTGTGGAACTCCTCCGGGTCGTTGACACCCAGCCTTGTTTTCAGCGTCACCGATACCTCCGCTCCACTGTAGATCCGGTCTAGAAATCGGTCCAGCTGTTCCGGGTCGGCCAGCATACCGGCCCCCTTGCCCTTGGCTACCACGGTGCCGGAGGGGCAGCCCAGATTCAGGTTTACCTCGCTGTAGCCCATGTCCTTCAGCGCACCCGCCGCCCAGAGAAAATCCTCTGGATCTTTCGTCAGCAGCTGGGGCACTGCGTTGATTCCCCGGTTCGCCTCCGGCGAGACGTTCCGCAGCTCTCTTGGCGTAAATACCCGGTCCTTCGTGGGGCTGATAAAGGGCATATAATACGTATCTATCCCGCCAAACCAGCGGTGATGGGCGCGGCGATACTCCCCGCCGGTAATTCCCTCCATAGGGGCAAAGTAAAATTTCACGTCTGTGACATCCTCTCCGTCTCAGCAGGCCGCAGCAGCGGCCCCTTCTTATCGTTTGTCCGATTGACATATGGTTCGATTTTAACAATGTCGGTCCATAAAATCAAGATGATGCCTCTTTTTTCTCCTTTTCGCTTTTTCAGCGCCCAGTTTCTTCCCTTGCGGCCATCCCATTTCCCTCGCGATTCGTCAGAAATGCCAAATGGAAACCCAAAGTGCATCTAGTGACAAACCAGTTTGAGTGTGGTAGAATGGATGCACCTGAAATGAAGGAGGAGAAATTCCATGGAACGATATGGCATTTCTGTTAACATCGATCATGTCCCCGCCCTGGACCCCGAGTTTATCCCTATTTTCAAGTTTAACGAAGCCTTCCTAAAGGATGCCAAAAAGCCCATCTCCATTGCCGTTGAGCGAGCCGATGGCCAGATGGCTGCCTGCCACACCTTCATCCACGGCACGCCCGATATGGCCGATGCCGACCACTATTACGTCAACCGCTTGGTCAAGACCATCCTCTGGATGAAGGGCGGTTTTAAAATCTATGTCTCCGACCAGGACGTCTACGACTATTTGAATCGTACGTTCTGCGCCGGAGGCGAGCAGGAGTTCGACTGGGACTACTTCGCCAATATCTTCGAGCGCCCCTTTGAAATCGTCTGCACCGATCAGGTTCCCGAAGCGCTTGATGCTCCCAAGGCCATCGGCGGCCACCTGGACGGCTGCCGCATTGGCTTTGATGCCGGCGGCTCCGACCGCAAGGTTTCCGCCGTTATTGATGGCGAGACGGTTTTCTCTGAGGAGGTTGTCTGGTTCCCCAAGATCAACTCCGACCCCGACTACCATTACGACGGCATTGTGTCCGCCCTCAAATCTGCCGCCGAGCACATGCCCCGTGTGGACAGCGTGGGCGTCAGCTCTGCCGGTATTTTCATTAACAACCGCACCATGAATGCCTCCCTGTTTCTGAAGGTCCCCAAGGATCTCTATGACGCAAAGGTCAAGGATATCTACATCCGTGCCGTCCACGACACCTTCGGCGACATCCCCTATGCCGTTGTCAACGACGGGGATGTGTCCGCGCTGGCTGGTACCATGAGCCTGAAGAGCAACAACGTTCTGGGCATGGCCATGGGCACCAGTGAGGCCGCCGGTTATGTGGACGCAGAGGGCCGCATCACCGGCTGGCTCAACGAGCTGGCTTTTGTTCCCGTTGACGCCGCCGCCACCGCCATGCGCGATGAGTGGTCCGGCGACATCGGCTGCGGCGTGAAGTACTTCTCTCAGGATGGCGTGATCAAGCTGGCTCCCCGCGCCGGCATCACCCTGGACGAGAGCCTCAGCCCCGCCGAGAAGCTGAAGGTCGTCCAGAAGCTGATGGAGGAGGGCGACGCCCGCGCCGCTCAGGTCTACGACTCCATCGGTGTCTACCTTGGTCACACCCTTGCGTACTACTTCGACCTGTACGGCTTCCGCTACGTGCTGCTGCTGGGCCGCGTCATGTCCGGCAAGGGCGGCGATCTGCTGCTGGAGTCCTGCAAGAAGGTGCTGGCTGAGGAGTACCCCGAGGTTGCCAAGGCCATCGAGCTGGCTCTGCCCGACGAGCAGTTCCGCCGCGTGGGTCAGTCCATGGCCGCCGCCAGCCTGCCCGCAATCCAGTAATCTTATGACCGAATAAGTCCATTTGCTCTGCCTGTGCGGGGGCGGCCGCAGGCCGCCCCCGCATCTTTAAGTTCAATGATTCAGCATCAGAAAGGAACTGTTCTATGAAGATCAAAAACGCCAACGTTTTTATCGGCCACTCCTTCACCGACGCAGATGTGGAATTTCATAAGACCATTACCGCCATCGGTGCTCACTCCGGTGAAGCCGACTTGGACGCTGAGGGCTGTTACCTGATCCCAGGTCTTGTGGACATTCACACCCACGGCAATCTGGGGCACGATTTCTCCGACGGCCTGGCCGACGGCATCCAGCCGATGGCCGACTTCTATGCCGCCAACGGTGTGACCTCCTTCCTTGGCACCACCATGACCTTGAAGGAGGATGTACTCACACCCGCCTGCCATGTCATCCGCGACTGGAAGCGTCAGGGCGGCGCTAAGTGCGCCGGTGTCCATCTGGAGGGCCCCTTCGTGTGCCAGGCCAAGTGCGGCGCTCAGGACCCTGCCAATCTGCATCTGCCCGATGTGGACCTGTTCCATCGTCTCAACGAGGCCACCGGAAACCAGATCCGCCTCATCACAATGGCCTGTGAGGAAGCCGGCGCCATGGACTTCATCCGCGAAGTCTCCAAGGTCTGCACCATTTCCCTGGGGCACACCGTAGCCGACTACGACACCGCTATGGAGGCCTTTCAGAATGGTGCCACTCACGTCACCCACCTCTTTAACGCCATGCCCTCCTTCCTGCACCGGGACCCCGGCGTCATTGGTGCCGCTCTGGACTCCGGTGCCAGCGTGGAGCTGATCTGTGATGGTCTGCACATCCATCCGGCCGTCATCCGCGCCACCCACAAGCTCTTTGGTGACAAGCTGAACCTGATTTCCGACTCTCTGCGCTGTGCCGGTATGCCAGACGGCGACTACACCTTGGGAGGCCAGCCCATCGAGGTGAAGAACCACCGCGCCACCCTGAAGGGGACCAACACCCTGGCCGGCTCCTCCATCACGGTACTGGACGCTCTGCGCAATGTGGTGAAGTTTGGTCTGCCCCTGGAGGACGCTGTCTACGCCGCCTCCACCGCCCCCGCCGATGCCATCCGCATGGACAAAATCGGCCGCATCGAGCTGGGCTGCGCCGCCGACCTGGTCCTGCTGGACAAGGAT
>JAHHSC010000057.1 GCA_020025455.1 Lawsonibacter sp.
TCTGCCGAAAATACTTGTCTGGAGACGGACCGGGAAGATAGGTAGTGCCAACACAAAGAGAGAGAACAGTCAATCGACTGTTCTCTCTTTTATTTTAATGATGCCTAGCTCAAAAATGGCGTATTCGCAAGAAAGACCCACAGAGCGGATCAATCAGGGGCACAGTTTGCGGTGGCCAGGGCACTTCTGTAACGCAAAACGGGCGGCGGCACGGAGAGAACTGCTTCATGCGGCCGCTCGTTACCCGTCATGGATCAGGACGGTCTGCATGAAACTAAAAAGCGGATCTTGATGCAGAAGAGCTGTGTCATGCGTGAGCGGCTCTTCATGTTATCCTGGGACGATGGATCTTGCAAATATTTGGCCCAATCATAAGCCAAATAGTATAATATAATAGTATATATACTCTATGTACTCACTTGCTCTGATGCTAGACCGGAGAGATGGCATACCTGGCCTGCACAGACCTAAAAAAACCGGCAGCTGCCGTTCCTCAGGAACGGCGGCCGCCGGTTTTACGGTTTACGTTGTCAGGATCTCGCTGACGTAGCCATCCACGTCAAAGGGTTCCAGGAGGCTATCCTTTCGCAGGTAGAGCGGGTGATGGGGGTGGCCCTTTTTGGACTTCTTGCCGGCGGAGTACCAGCCCGCGCCGAAGGAGTTGCCAATGTCAATCATGTCCCGGACACAGGCGGGCAGGTAGGAGCGTTTTTCAATGATGGTACCCCAGGCCGCCCAGATGGCAGGGGCCTGCCCACGGCTCAGGGACAGGGCATAGCGGAACGCCTTCATGTTTTCCTCGTGGAGGGCCTGATTACAGGTATGCTCCATGTCGTCCGGGTTGGTGGCACGCTGGGCGTAGACGTTGAACATGATGAAGCTGTCGAAGCCGTTGTGGTTTGCAATACGATCCACGGACTTCAGGGTGTTGTCCAGATTGTCAGGGGCGGCGGTGGAGGGATTGATGCCAACGCAGATGAGGGGATTCACGCCGCGGGTACCTAGAATGAAACGGTATTCGGAGTAGACGTTTGGCACATAGAGCCACTTTGCTGCGTCGTAGTCGGGGTTGGGGCGGTTGGCCGCCTCCAGGGCGGAATCGAAATTTACCAGCTCCAGAGAGTCGGTGGTGCAGGATGGAATATGCATATCAGGAATGTGCCTCCGATTATTTTTTATGGATGAGCAGTACGCCGATCAGACAGCAGGCCACGCCAGCTGCCTGCGTCAGGGTCAGGTGCTCGTGAAAGAAAAGGATGCCGACGAACAGCAGGGCTACAGCCACAGAAATGTTGGAGATGAGCGGGCCGACACTCACATCCCAGCCAGACCGATATAGAAGGATGGTGCCTACCTCCATCGCCACCATGGCCAGAGAGAGAAAAATGGCTGTTTTGTCTATCTGGGCCGCCGCAGCACCCAAGTGCTTATCCGGACTGGTGAGGAAAAAGAGGACCAGTGACACCAGAGTGGCCAGGGAGTACGCTGCCACGAGGGAGACAAAAGGATTGAGATGATCGGGGACTGATTTGGCCGAGATGTGGTAGAGTACATTGCCGCCCACGATGATAAAGATGGGGATGTACAGGGTAAAAGACCGCATGAGTTCACCTCCCAGTAAATGAGTACAAGCACACATACTATAGCAAAGCCGCCCCTCTTTGTCAAACCACCGTGGTTCACAGCCTTGAAGATGGAAACTAGGTGTGATATAATGAAAAACAGCTAAAATTGCACATATCGGCCCAATCAAAGGTTAGAAAGGAACCAGAAATGAATTCCAAGAAAGATAGATTATTTGCTCTGATGACGGCAGCCTGTCTGTCCGCGGGGCTGCTGGCCCAGCCCGCTGCCGCTGTGACCCCCACCATGCCGGAAAATTGGAAGAACCCCTTCTCTGACGTGAAGGGGGACGAGTGGTTTGTGCCCGCCGTGGCTGTACTGAACCAGGCAGGCATTATGAACGGCACCCCGGAGGGCAAGCTGCTGCCCTACGGTCTGGTGGATGCCGGACAGGCGATCCTGCTCATTGACAAGGCGGTGGGCATGGACCCGGGACCGCTGGAGGCCAAGAAAGGGGATGCCCACTACGCGTCCCGGGCGGTCAAGTATGCAGTGAAATACGGCTGGGTGGAGCAGAGCCAGGTGCCTGAGGATCTGAACACCCCTGTGACCAGGCTCTATATCTGCACCCTGGTGGCCAAGGCGCTGGGTCTGGAGCCGGCAGAGGGAGGCTCTCCATTTGCCGATTTGGATGACGGCTATGTGACCGCTCTCTACCAGGAGGGGCTCATCTCCGGAAGCGAGGAGGGCGGCAAGCTGCTATTTAACCCGAATGGGAACCTGACCCGAAGCGAGATCAGTGCCATCATCTGCAACATCATGGACTACATGGAGGATCACATCTACTATCTGGGTAAGGTGACCGAGATGGCCCCCAATGTGCCCGTGCTCAGCTATGACAAGGATGCCTTTGCCCGGGAGGGGCAGAAGCTGACCTACGCGGGAGAGGGCGTAAAGACCGCCTGGGGCATTGATGTGTCCCACCACCAGCAGGAGATCGACTGGCAGGCCGTGGCCGATGACGGCGTGGAATTTGCCATCGTTCGGGCCGCAGGCCGCGGCTATGCCCAGGAGGGAAATCTCTACGAGGACAGCAGGGTCCACCAGAATCTTCAGGGTGCGCTGGACGCGGGCCTAGAGGTGGGGACCTACTTCTTCTCCCAGGCCATCACCGTGGAGGAGGCCCGTGAAGAGGCCGCCATGCTGCTGGATCTGATCCGGGATTACGACATTACCGGTCCTGTGGTCTTTGACTCGGAGGACAACTGGGGCACCAGAGGCCGCACGCACTTCCTGACGCCCGACCAGCTCAGCGAGATTGCAAATGCCTTCTGTGAAGAGGTGGAGAAGGCCGGCTACCAGCCCATGATCTACTTTAACCGCCAGCTGGCCTATCGGAACTATGACCTGAGCCAGGTGGTGCAGTACCCGTTCTGGCTGGCCGAGTATCAGGATGAGCCCTCCTTCCGCTATCACTTTGAGATGTGGCAGTACACAAGCTCCGGAAAGGTGGACGGCATTAAGGGCGACGTTGATCTGAACCTGTGGCTCAAGCCCCAACCTTAACAGACAGAAAAACACCGCAGTCTGAAAAACTGCGGTGTTTTTTTATGGATCAGGCGTGGACCAGCTTACGGCTGTGAGCACGCTTCCGCGGCTGCGTCTGAGGCGCGGGTTGGGCGGCGGCGGGGATCTCCTGCCGGTTTAGACCGCGGGCGTTTGCCAGCATCAGCTTGATGCGGTTTTCCTGATTGATGCGGGTGGCGCTTGGGTCGTAGTCGATGGCCACGATGTTGCTGGTGGGGAAGTTATCCTTGATGCGGCGGATCATGCCCTTGCCCACCACATGGTTTGGCAGGCAGCCGAAGGGCTGGGCGCAGACGATATTTTCGGTGCCGGAGTGGATCAGCTCCAGCATTTCGGCGGGGAGGAGCCAACCCTCCCCCATTTTATTGCCATCGCCCAGATATCCGTGGATCAGACTGTGGAGCTGAGCAAAGGAGCCGGGGGCGCGGAATCGACCGGACTCATTCAGCGTGTCGATCATGTCCTGCTGACACTTCTCAATGTAATTCTGGAAGCGCTGACAGGCCCATTTCATGGCGTTCCCGCCGCCGTAGAGCTTCGCGTCCACCACCCTGGTATTTATGGAGTAGAGCATGAAGTCGGTCAGACCGGGCACCACAGGCTCCGCATCTTCCTCAAGCAGGAATTTTTCCAGCTCGTTATTGCCCAGGGAGGAGAACTTCACATAAATCTCGCCCACAATGCCGACCCGGATCTTCTGGGGGCCGGACACGGGGATCGAGTCAAAATCGGCAATGATCTGCCGGAAAAATCCACGCATCTGGGCGCGGCTCATGCCCTTACCATCCTGGAAGGCGTTGACCAGCCGTTGGGTCCAGGTCTCGATCATGCGGTCGGTGGCGCCGGATGTGACTTCATAGGGGCGGACCTGATTGGACACCCACATGATGAGGTCGCCGTACAGCATTCCGTAAATCAGTTTGCGGATGAGGGGAATGGTAAGGTGGAAGCCGGGGTTTTTCTCCAGACCGAAGGACACGGATACGACCGGAACATAGTCCATGCCCGCCTTGGCCAGAGCCTTCCGCAGCAGATGGATGTAGTTGGAGGCCCGGCAGCCGCCGCCGGTCTGGGTAATAAACAGAGCCACCTTGTGGGGGTCGTAACCGCCGTTCTTGAGGGCGTCCATAAACTGGCCGATGACCAGAAGCGCGGGGTAGCAGGTGTCATTGTGGACGTACTTCAGCCCCTCGTCCACTACAGAGTGGCTGCTGTTGTTGAGCTGGTCCACCTTGTAGCCCTCCAGCTCCAGCAGCTTGCGGAACATGCCAAAGTGGATGGGCAGCATCTGGGGCATGAGGATGGTATACTCCTCTTTCATTTCCTTGGTGAAGAGCAGGCGTCCTGTCTCGTCATAAACTAACTGTGCCATATATGATCCCCCTCTTACTGTGCCTTTCTGGCCTCAATGGCTGCCATCAGGCTGCGGATGCGGATCTTGACCGCACCCAGGTTGCTGATCTCGTCGATTTTCAACTGGGTATAGAGCTTGCCGCCCTCCTCCAGAATGGAGCGCATCTCATCGCCGGTGATGGCGTCGATGCCGCAGCCGAAGCTGACCAGCTGGATCAGCTCCATGTCCGGCTGGGTGCAGACGTACCGGGCGGCATTGTACATCCGGGCGTGGTAGGTCCACTGGTTCAGCACCTGGCGCGGCTCCCTGTCCTCCAGGTAAGCAACTGCATCCTCGGTGATGAGGGTGAAGCCGTAGGAGGTGATGAGGTCGTTGATGCCGTGGTTGATTTCGGGGTCTATGTGGTAGGGCCGGCCTGCCACCACCAGAATGGGCTGGCCCGCCTGACGGGCCTTTGCGATGTAGGTCCTGGCCGTCTCGCGCAGGTCGTTTTTGTAGGCGTCATAGGCATCGTAGGCGGCCCGGACGGCAGCCACCGTCTCCTTCTTTGGGACGCCGAACTCCTGATGAAACCAGACGGCGGCCCGCTTCTCGAAGTCCTTTGGGCGGTGCAGACCGCAGTAGGGGTTCAGGTAGCGGACCTGCTTCAGGTGGGGTACATTTGCGGCGATAAGTTCCGGGTAGTAGGCCACTACGGGGCAGTTATAGTGGTTATCGCTGCTGCCCTCATCAAAGTTATAGGGCATACAGGGGTAGAAAATGGCGTCCACGCCCGCCTCCACCAGCGCCTCCACATGGCCGTGAAGCAGTTTGGCCGGGTAGCACACGGTATCGGATGGGATGGTGAGCTGGCCCTTCTGGTAGAGCTTTCGGGAGGACTGGGGGGAGAGTACCACCTGAAAGTTCAGGCGGGTAAACAGCTCAAACCAGAAGGGGAGGTTCTCGTACATATTGAGGCCCATGGGGATGCCGATGGTGCCTCTGGAGCCGTCGCCTGACCCGTTTCCGTGGAGGGCGCGGAGTTTTTCGTACTTATAGCGCATGAGATCCGGGTTCCGGTGGGGTTCCTCCCCAAGGGGGCGGGAGCAGCGGTTGCCGGACAGATACCGGCGGCCCCCGTCGAAGGAGTTGACGGTGAGGGAGCAGTGGTTGGTGCACAGACCGCAGGTGGCGGGCTTGGCGGTGTGGGAGAACCGCTGCAGGGCCGCCTCGGTAAGCA
Organism: Lawsonibacter sp.; assembly: GCA_020025455.1. Taxonomy (GTDB): domain Bacteria; phylum Bacillota; class Clostridia; order Oscillospirales; family Oscillospiraceae; genus Lawsonibacter. The sequence goes on from JAHHSC010000057.1 coordinate 5,724, forward strand.
GAGTGGACTGCTCCAGGTGCAGATCCCGGGCAGCGAGGGCCGCGCCGAAGGCGCCCATGATGCCCGCAATCACCGGACGGGTCACGTTTTTACCCAGCTCCTGCTCGAAGGCACGCAGCACCGCGTCGTTGAGGAAGGTGCCGCCCTGAACCACGATGTTCTGCCCCAAATCATCGGCGGAGGCGGCCCGGATGACCTTGTAAATGGCGTTCTTCACGATGGAGATGGACAGACCTGCGGAGATATCCTCCACGCTGGCACCGTCCTTCTGGGCCTGCTTTACGCTGGAGTTCATAAAGACGGTGCAGCGGGACCCCAGGTTCACGGGCCCCTTGGTGAACAGGCCCATCTTGGCAAAATCGGCCACCGGATAGCCCAGGGCCTTGGCGAACGTCTCGATGAAGGAGCCGCAGCCGGAGGAGCAGGCCTCGTTGAGCATGATGGAGTCCACCGCGCCGTTGCGGATCTTGAAGCACTTCATGTCCTGACCGCCGATGTCGATGATGAAGTCCACCTGGGGCTGGAAGTGGGCGGCTGCCTTGTAGTGGGCCACCGTCTCCACCAGGCCCAGATCGCAGTTGAAGGCGTTTTTGATGAGATCCTCGCCGTAGCCGGTGACAGCAGCCCCCTTGATCTGGATGCGGCTGCCGCACAGTCCGTAGATCTTCCGCAGCTGCTCCAGTACGATGGCAACGGGGTTGCCCAGGTTGGAGTGGTAGTAGGTATAGAGGATGCCGCCGTCAGCGGTAATGAGGACCAGCTTGGTGGTGGTGGAGCCGGCGTCGATGCCCAGCCAGGCCGGGCCGGAGTAGGTGGCAATGTCCACCTGGGGCGGGGTGGCGGCATTATGTCGGGCACAGAAGTCGTCATATTCCTTCTGGTCGTTGAACAGGGGCGGCATGGTGTCCACCGTGGTGGTGGCGGAGGCGCTGTCCTCCAGCCGCTTAATCAGGCTTTCATAGGTGGTCACCGGGTAGTCGGTGGCGCACAGGGCAGAGCCAATGGCGGCGAAGCAGTCGCCGTCCTCGGGGAAAACCGCGTGGTCCTCATCCAGCTTCAACGTCTCCACAAAGCGCTGCCGCAGCCCCATGAGAAAGTGGAGGGGGCCGCCCAGAAAGACGATCTTGCCCTTCAGCTCACGGCCCTGGGTCAGACCGGCGATGGTCTGATCCACCACAGCCTGAAAGATGGAGGCGGCTACGTCCTCTTTCCGGCCGCCCTGATTGAGGATAGGCTGGATGTCCGTTTTGGCGAACACGCCGCAGCGGGAGGCGATGGGGTAGATCTTCTCATGCTTGAGGGAGAGGGCATCCAGCTCCTGCACGCTGACGTCCATCAGCGTGGCCATCTGGTCGATGAACGCGCCGGTGCCGCCGGCACAGGAACCGTTCATGCGCTCTTCCAGCGCACCGCCGAAGAAGATGACCTTGGCATCCTCGCCCCCCAGCTCGATGACCGCATCGGTGCCGGGGACAAAGGTGTTCACCGCGGCAGCGGTGGCATAGACCTCCTGGACAAAGTCGATTTTGGCTCCGTTGGCCACGCCCAGACCGGCAGAGCCGGTGATGGTGACCTTGATCTCCTGACCGGCCAGCAGGTCTTGGATGGAGTGAAGGACCTCCAGGGCACATTGGCGGGTTTTGGAGAAATGCCGCTGATAGGAGCGGAACAGCAGTTTATTTTGTTCGTTCAGCACCACGACCTTCACAGTGGTGGAGCCGATGTCGATACCGACGCGCAGACTCATTGCAGTGAATACTCCCTTTATATGATTCTAAATGACGGTTTATATCCTACGCATCCAAGATCAGAATTGCAAGGCAATTAACGGTATCTTAACGTCGAAACAGGTTGAAACTATGGAGCCTTAACAGAGCAAACCTAAAATGGCGGCTGAAAAATAGAACAAATTTTCTATATTGGTTGACGAACGCGGCTGGATGTAATACAATATATAATAACAATCAAAAAATAGAAGGGGAGGGGAGAAGAACGTGGAGCGGAAGGAAATCTGCTGCTTTACCGGGCACCGGCCCAACCGCCTTCCCTGGGGCCGTGACGAGTGGGACCCCCGCTGTCTGGCGGTGAAACAACAGCTGGAAGCGGCGGTGCAGCGGGCCTATGATCGGGGCTCTCGGCATTTTATCTGTGGCATGGCCCAGGGCGGAGACCTCTATTTTGCGGAAGCCGTGCTGGCGCTGCGGGAGCGCTGCCCGGATGCAGCGCTGGAGTGTGCCCGCCCCTGTGAGACGCAGGCCGACCGCTGGCCGCAGGAGGACAGGAGGCGCTACCAGGCCATCCTGGACCAGTGCAACTACGAAACCATGGTTCAGCACACCTACGACCGGGGGTGCATGATGCGCCGGAACCGGTACATGGTGGACCGCTCGGCCCGGATCATCGCCCTATACGACGGTGTGCCTAAAGGCGGCACCGCCAACACCCTGCTCTACGCCATCCGCAAGGGGCTGGACGTGGACATCATTGACCCCATAGGAGAAACAAAACCATGAGAACTTTAATGCATATCTGTTGTGCGCCCTGCGCCAACCGCCCCATCGCCAACCTGCGCCAGGACGGCATCGACGTGACCGGCTACTGGTTCAACCCCAACATTCACCCCTACACCGAGTACCGGGACCGCAAGACCTGTCTGGAGGCATACGCCAAGGAGATCCATATGCCGCTGGTGGTCATCAACGACTACGGTCTGCGGGAGTTTGTACGCAACGTGGCCGACAACATCGACGGCCGCTGCGCCTACTGCTACTCCTGCCGCATGGAGGCCACCGCCAAGTACGCCGCGGAGCACGGCTTCGACAGCTTTACCACCTCGCTGCTGATCTCCCCCTATCAGAACCACGACGCAATCCGCAAGATCGCCCAGGATATGGGGGAGAAGTACGGCGTTGAATTCCTGTACCGGGATTTCCGGCCCCTCTTTCAGGATGGCCAGGAGTTTGCCCGGGAGCACGG
>JAHHSC010000058.1 GCA_020025455.1 Lawsonibacter sp.
GTGACGCCAGACTTCTCAGGCTCAGCTTGGGGAGCGGGGGCAGAAGCAGCACCCAGGTGGCTGGACATGGGCGCATCGGCGGGCCGCTGCTGAACCGGAGCCGCGACCGGAGCGGAAGCAGAGGCAGGCGCAGCGGTGCGGACACTGGCAGCGGGAGCGGGCGCGGCGCACTCGTCCTCCTCAAAGCCGGTGGCAATGACCGTGACGCGGATCTCATCCTCCAGACTGTCATCGAAGGCAGCACCAAAGATGATGTTGGCATCGGGGTGAGCGGCCTCCTGCACCAGGTTGGCGGCATCCTCGACCTCCTCCAGGCCGATGTCCACCGAGCCGGTCACGTTGATCAGCACGCCTCTTGCGCCGTTGATGGAGGTCTCCAGCAGGGGGCTGGAAATGGCCATACGGGCGGCCTCCTCGGCCTTGTTCTTGCCGGCAGCACGGCCCACGCCCATGTGAGCGCGGCCGGCGTCCTGCATAACCGCCGACACATCGGCGAAGTCCAGGTTGATGAACCCGGTGTTCTTAATGAGGTCAGAGATCGACTGCACCGCCTGCTGCAGCACATCATCGGCGATTTCAAACGCATTGACCATGGTGATCTTCTGGTCGGTGGCCAGCTTCAGACGCTCGTTGGGGATGATGACAAGGGAGTCCACCTTGTCGCGCAGCTCGGCAATACCGCCTTCGGCCTGCTTCATGCGGCGGCTTCCCTCAAAGCGGAAGGGTTTGGTCACTACGCCGACGGTAAGGATACCCTGCTCCTTGGCGATATCCGCCACAATGGGAGCTGCACCGGTGCCGGTACCGCCGCCCATACCGGCGGTGATAAACACCATATCAGCATCTTCCAGGGCCTTGGCGATCTGGGTGCGGTTCTCCTCGGCAGACTTGCGGCCAACCTCAGGATCGGAGCCGGCTCCCTGACCGGAAGTCAGCTTCTCACCGATCTGGATCTTCTGGGTGGCGCTGGAGACAGTGAGGGCCTGCTTATCCGTATTCACCGCGATAAAATCAACACCCTTGGTGCCGGTTTTTACCATGCGGTTTACCACGTTGTTGCCGCCGCCGCCAACGCCGATCACTTTAATATTAACGACACTGTCGGGGCCGATATCCATTCCGAAAGCCATGTCATGCTCCTCCTATGTAAAACTCAATTTTAGTCTGATAAACAAGTTATTGTAGGCCGCCTTTATGCGGAAAGCTACATTTTGTTTCATTGTATCGCTCTTTTTCTGGAAGGTCAAGAGTAAATCCGTCAGGCGACGAAAGTTTCCATAAAATTTTATCAATCGGGCGAATATACCGCATCGTAGTCCTGTCGCGTCAGGTCGATGGAGCCGGAAGCGGTCTCCCCGTGGTTCTGATTGGTCCGCTCCACCACCGCCTCCAGCACATCCAGCTTCTTCGGCAGGTCACCTGCCAGCGGCATCCGCACATTGAAGCGGTCCAGATACCGAAGCTCCATCCAGCTGGGGTGAAGCTCGACTTTGGAAACGGCGTCGGCAGCCTCCCGGCTCTCCAGTGCGGACAGCAGCTCCAGCAGACCGGCCAGCTTCAGCTCCTCTGACTCCGGCACCTTCAAGGCAGTACCCGCTGCGGCGTCCAGCGGCGTCAGGCCGGTGACCACCATAGCGGTACTGTCAGCCCCCGCCGGTTCCAGCAGTTTACCGGTCCGGCTGACGAGCCAGGGCTCTGTGGCAGAGCGGGGCGGCTCCTGCCCCTCTTCCAGATGCATCGCCTCCAGTTCCTCCTCCGTGGCCACATAGGTAGGCGGAACGGCGATCTGGGCCACCGCGCGCAGCTCCTTCACGTTGATCCGGATCGTGCTGGGCAGCTTGCGGCGGATATTGACCTCCTCAATATAAGGAAGGCGTCTGCACAGCTCCCGGCAGATCTGTCCCTTATTCATATTATACAGGTTGTCGCCCAGCTGGATTCCCGTGACCGCCACGATCTCCTCCTGGGTATAGCGCACGTTTCCGTTGACCTGGATCTCCTCGGCCTGAAAAAACACCGTAGCGCCCACCGTAAGGCCAACTACTACCATCACAGCGCACAGCAGCTTAAGCAGAAAACCAAACCGGCTTCTGTTTCGTCTGCGTCTTTGGTTTCTTCTTGATGATGACATGCTTCTCTCCTGTACTATCTCTTTATGGTTCCGAAACCTCCCGGATCTTCCCGCCCAGTGCGGTCAGGGTTTCTTCGAACTTCTCATAGCCCCGGCGGATGTGCCGCAGGTTCCGTACCTGGGTAGTTCCCTGCGCAGCCAGTCCGGCTACGACCAGGGCAGCACCGCCGCGCAGGTCTGTACTGGTCACCGCGGCGCCGTGGAGTCCGCCAGTGCCCATGACCAGAGCCGCCCGCCCCGCTGTCTCGATCTGCGCACCCATGCGCCGCAGCTCATCCACATGGCGGAAGCGGCTGGAAAACATATTTTCTTCAAACAGGGTGGTCCCCCGGCCTCCGGCCAGGGCAGCCATCAAAATGGCCTGGGCATCCGTTGGAAAGCCGGGGTATGGGGCCGTTCGGACCAATCCAATGCCCTGAAGCTCTCCTCCGCTTTTCAACGAAATCAGGCCTCTCCCGGTGCGAATCCGGCAGCCAGCCTCCTCCAGGCAGCCCAGCACAGCAGCCAGGTGCTCCGGCTCCACCCCGGTCAGCTCCACCTCTCCGCCCGCGGCCCCTGCCGCACACAGATAGGTAGCAGCCGCGATACGGTCACCCATAACGGTATACGTGCAGCCGTGCATCTTCCCCGTACCGCCCCGAACCGTAATCCGGTCGGTACCGGCTCCGGTCACCTCAGCCCCCAGCGTCAGCAGGAAATTTTGCAGATCTACGATCTCCGGTTCGCGGGCTGCCCCTAAAATAGTGGTCTCGCCGGGCACACCGCAGGCGGCCAGCATCAGGTTTTCGGTGGCACCCACACTGGGGATGGTCAGATAAAGCTCCCGGCCCTCCCGCTGGTCGGCCCATCGGCAGCGCAGGGAGCCGCCCTCCTCCAGAATCTCCGCGCCCATGGCGCGCAGACCACGCAGATGGAGGTCGATCGGTCTGGGGCCCAGCTCGCAGCCGCCCGGAAAACTCAGCTCCGCCCGGCCCAGCCGGGCAAGCAGCGCCCCCATGAAAATAACGGAGGACCGCATCTCCCCCATCAGCTGCTCGGGAATCCGGCAGCTACTCAGGTTGGTTGGGTCTACCGTCACCCGGTCCCCCTCCCGTTTCACACGGCAGCCCAGCTGGCTTAGGATCTTCAGGGTGGCGGACACGTCGGACAGCCTGGGACAGTTGCAGATCTCGCACGGTTCCGGTGCCAGCAGGCAGGCGGCCAGGATGGGCAGAGCACTGTTTTTCGCACCCTGCACGGTCAGCCGCCCGGTCAGAGGGCGGCCGCCCTCGATCTCATAACAGCTCATGGGATAGCCTCCAAATCATCATTTCTGGGCTATCCTATGCAAAAAATCAGAATTTGGTTTCTTTACTTCATAATTTCACGCAGTGTCTGGTAAATCTTCTCCCCCGCATCGGGCACAGCCATGGCATTCAGGGACCGGATCATGCTGTCCCGCAGGTTCCGGTCGCGCAGCACGGTGTTGGCCGTCTCGTAGAGCGTATCCTCCACGCAGTCCTGTTCCCGCAGGAGAATGGCGGCACCCTGGTCGGCCAATACACGGGCATTCTTCTCCTGGTGGTTGGCAGTCACATTGGGGGAGGGCACCAGAATGGACGGCTTGGCGATGGCGGCCAGCTCGGAGATGGTCGATGCACCGGCGCGGCACAGCACCACATCGGCAGCAGCCATAACCAGCGGCATATCGTAGATATACTCCCGCAGCTCCACGCCGTTATCCCCCAGCTTCAGTCCGCGGCGGAGCAGTTCCTCCTGCATCCAGGGGAAGTCACGTCCCGCACCATGGATATGGCGGACAGGAGCCCCGTCATAGCACTCACGGGCAATAAAGTCCACCATCTTCTGGTTCATGGCCTCAGCGCCCAGCGAACCCCAGTAGCTCAGCAGCAGGGGGCGGTCGTCGTCAAAGCCCAGCTTCTCACGGGCCTCCTGGCGGGTGTAGCGAAAGAAGTCACCCCGGACAGGGGTGCCGGTAACCACCACTTTGTTTGGGTCATCGTAGTGGGAACGGCTCTCCTCAAAGCCAACCATCACCCGATCCACGACCTTTGAAAGGGCCTTGGTGGTCAGACCGGGAACTGCATTGGACTCGTGCACCGCAGTGGGAATTCCCCGGCGTGCAGCCTGGTTGACCACAGGGAACGAGGCGTAGCCGCCGGTTCCCACCACCAGGTCGGGCTGGAACTCATCCAGAATTGCCTTGGCCTGTTTTTTGGACCTGCCCATGTTGATGACCGTTCCGATGTTGTGGGCAATGTCGGCCGGGGCAAAGGAGCGATGGAAGTTGGTGATGGTCACGGAGCGGATCTCGTACCCCTCCTTGGGCACCAGCTTATTCTCCATACCGCCGTCCGCTCCAACAAAAAGAACGCGGCAGCCAGGGTGTTTTTCCTGAAAAATGCGGGCCAGGGCCACCGCAGGATTTACATGTCCGGCGGTACCGCCGCAAGCAAAGAGGATATTCATAGACTCATTCCACCTCAATTTTGGTTTCTATTGGTATGCGGTCATGCCGCGTATCAGTCTTTTTTAGGGGGCTGGATCTGGCGGGAAATGCTTAGTATAAGCCCCATCTCCGCCAGCTGTATCACAAGGGCCGTGCCGCCGAAACTGAAGAAGGGGAGGGATATGCCGGTATTGGGTATGAGGTTGGTTACAACGGCAATGTTCAGGAAAATCTGGACGGCCAGCAGGGTGGTGATGCCCACGATGGTCAAACTGCCGAATCGGTCCCTTGCGTGGATCGCCAGCCAGTAGCCCCGCAGGATCAGCATGGCGAACAGGAACAGGATCAGAGCCGCACCGATGAAGCCCAGCTCCTCCACGATAACCGCAAAAATAAAGTCATTTTCCGGCTCTGGGATGTAGCAAAACTTCTGCACACTCTGTCCAAAGCCCACCCCGGTGAGGCCGCCGGAGCCGATGGCCAGCAGAGCCTGAATATTCTGGAAGCCATTATCCCGCGGATCAAGCCAGGGGTCTTTCCAAATTTCAATACGGGAGGTCATATAGGGCGTAAACTTGATGATGATGGCCAGCAGGGTGGCAATCACGCCGCCACCGGCGATAAACCACCCCATATTGATGCCAGCTGCAAAGAGGACGGATGCCGCGCCAAGCAGAATCAAAATGGTGCCCGACATATGAGGCTCCTTGACCACCAGCAGCAGTACGATACCTAACACCAGGCCGTAGGGAACCAGTTCCAAAAATCCGATATGCTCCAACCGGTTCAAGGTCCGCCCGGTGAGGGTGCGGTTGGTGTACTTTCTGGGCTTCTCCGTGCCCCGCTTGGAGAGGCGGGCGGCGAAGAATATGATGACCGCGATCTTGGCAATCTCCGAGGGCTGGTAGGTGGGGCCGGCCACCAGCAGCAGTCTCAGCCATCGCTTGGCTTTATTGATGGTAACGCCAAGGGGACTCAGCACCAGAACCAGCAGCACAATGGAGATGGCCAGCAGCGGTATGGACAGGCCGCGGAGAAACTGATAGTCCAGCTTTGACACGCCATACATGACCAAAACGCCCAGCACCGCGAAGATTGCCTGACGTTTAAAGTAAAAAAGCGGGTCGTCCTTATACGTATAGGCCGAAGCGAAGGAGGCGGAAAATACCATGACGAGGCCGATACCCAGCAGCATCAGCACCAGCATCAGGAAGGGCAGGTCCACAGGGCCGCGGCGCAGCTGTTCCTGCATGGTCAAGTCTCGTTTTGCTTTGCGGGCCACGGTGGCGCCTCCTTTCAAAATAAAGCCGGGTTCTTACACAGGGAACTGGTCCATCACGCCCAGGAAGGCGATTATGGACAGGACCAGAGTAATACCGGAGAATACACAAAAGAGCTTTGTCTCACTCCAGCCGCCCAGCTCCAGATGGTGGTGCAGGGGAGCCATGCGGAAAAAGCGCTTGCCGCCGGTCTTTTTGAAATAGACCACCTGAATAATGTCCGACAGGACCTCCAGCACATAGATGAAGCCCACCACCGGGATGATGAGGGGAATATTCAGTGCAAAGGCCAAGCCGCACACCATGCCGCCCAGAAACAGGGAGCCGGTATCCCCCATGAAAACCTTTGCGGGGTGGAAGTTATAAAGCAGGAACGCGGACAGGCCGCCGGCCAGGGCAGCCGCCACAACGGCCACGTCGTTGCGGCCGTACCAGGCGGCCACGCCCATATAGAAGAGGGCCACAGGGATGGTAACACCGGTGGCCAGTCCGTCTATGCCATCGGTCAGGTTCACCGCATTGACCGTTCCCACCATAACAAAGGCGGCAAAGATCATGTAGATGACCCAGGGAACGCCCTTGATCTCCACATTAAAGAAGGGGATATACAAATCGGGGGTCAGGTAGCCCACACGGCGAAGGATGACGGTAAACAAGATGGCTGCCGCCAGCTGAAGCAGAAACTTCTGGGGGGCGGTGAGTCCCTCGTTGGCGTGGTGGCGCAATTTCTGGAAATCGTCGATAAAGCCAATGGCACCAAACACCAGAGCGAACAGGAACACATAAAGGTGGGTGCGGTTGCCTGCTTTCAGCACATCCCAGCCGGAGGCCAGAACCGCCACTCCGATGGCGATGATAAACATCAGTCCACCCATCGTGGGGGTGCCCTGCTTGGACATATGCCAGGCCGGTCCCTCTTCCAGAATGGACTGGCCCACTTTCAGCTTACGCAGCATGGGCACCAGGATCTGGCCTGCAATGGCGGCCACTCCGAAGGCGATAATAAAACTGAGTATGAATGTCATGTCTATACCCTCCAGGTTTCTTTCTCTCAGGTGAGGTCTTGTAAATTGCAGCTTATTATTATACTACACCAGATGGCACTTTTCCAGCCCTTTCTTGGCATCTGTCTTGGGTTTCAAACCAGTTTGCCACGATTTCCCGCTCATCCATTGGGAAGTGCACTCCATTTATCTCCTGATAGGTCTCGTGGCCCTTTCCCGCCAGCACGATCACATCGCCCACCTGGCCCTGGTTCAGGGCCCAGCCGATGGCCTTGCGGCGGTCCGGCTCCACATGGAGCTTCTCAGATCCGTTCATGCCGGCCAGAATTTCGTTTATGATCCTATCCGGGTCCTCGGTACGGGGATTATCGGAGGTAAGCACCACCAGATCGGCCAGTTCCTGGGCAATCGCCCCCATGATGGGCCGTTTTTCCCGGTCCCGGTCACCGCCGCATCCAAACAGGCAGATGAGTCTGCCGCCGGTAAAGCTCCGTGCGGTCATCAGAATATTTTCCAGGGCATTGGGGCTGTGGGCGTAGTCAATAATCACGGTGTACGCCCTGGGAACCGGGACCACCTCCACCCTGCCCTTCACCCCTTGGACGGTGCGGAGCACGCGGGCCATCTCATCCAAAGGCAGGCCGAGGACCAACCCCACCGACAGGGCAGACAGGGCATTATAAATGGAGAACCCACCCGGAATCGGCAAGTGAATCCGGGCCAGGTGATCCCGCGTCAGGGCCACAAATTCCACATGGCTGGGGTGCAGACGCAGGTCACGGGCGGTCAAATCGGCGGCGGCGTCCCGTTCGGAGCTTGTAAAGACGGGGCAGGTCACCCGGTCTCGATACCACCGCCCGGCCTGGTCATCCAGGTTGAGCACGGCGGCTTTGCACTGGTCAAAGATCAGTCCCTTGGCCGCTCTGTACTCCTCCATCGTGTGGTGGTAATCCAGGTGATCCTGGGTGAGATTGGTAAAGGCGGCCACCTCAAAGGTAAGCCCCGCTGTCCGGTGCTGCACCAAGGCATGGGAGGAAACTTCCATTACCACATGGGTACAGCCGCTGTCCGCCATCTGACGCAGCAGCGCCTGAAGCTGGCAGCTGTCCGGGGTGGTGCGGCTGGCTGGCAGCTCGTCACGGCCAATCATATTGCGGTTGGTGCCGATGAGGCCCACCCTGGTGTTCAGCACCCCTTCCAGCAGCTCCTTAATCAGGCTTGTGGTAGTCGTTTTACCGTTGGTCCCGGTGACCCCGATCAGGGTCATCTCATCTCCCGGTTTTCCGTACCAGTTTGCAGAGATCAGGGCCAGAGCCAGACGGCTGTCCCCCGTGACCAGCCAGGGACCCGGCCGATCCGGGGGCACTTCACACACAACGGCCGCCGCCCCCCGAGCCAGGGCAGCATCGATATGGCGGTGGCCGTCATCCTTCGCCCCACGCAGGGCAGCGAAGAGAGCGCCGGGCTCCACGGTCCGGCTGTCGCAGGATATGGAATTTATTTCCATATCCGGGTTGAAACACTCCCCCATGAGGGGGACGCCGGCTAAAAGATCGCACAGCTTCAAATGGATCACCCCTCACGGGTGAGTTTCATTCTATCTAAGAAGCGCGAAGGCGTGGGGTGCTGGGGAATAGCGCCGCAGCGCAGGGCGGAGCCCAGGTGCGCGCAGCCGCACCGGGTCTGCCCGCAGTCGGAGAAGCTATGCCCCATCGCACACCCGCCGCAGCGTGACCAATAAGAAGCGCGAAGGCGTGGGGTGCTGGGGAA
>JAHHSC010000059.1 GCA_020025455.1 Lawsonibacter sp.
ATCATGCCGGAGCCCTTGGCGATGGCACCCATACGGACCTCTCTGCCGCCCAGGTTCAGGGCGAGGGCAAACTCCTTTTTCACCGTGTCGGTGGTCATAATGGCCCGTGCGGCGGCATCAGAGCCGTCGGTACTCAGCGCCTGCGCCGCCTGGGGAACGCCCGCCTCAATGGCGGCAATGTTGATGGTCTGGCCGATCACGCCGGTGGAGGCCACCACAAAGTCCTCGGGGGCATGTCCGGTGGCCTGGGCGGCAAATTCGCACATGGCGCGGGCATTTTGCTCGCTCATGGGGCAGCAGGCGTTGGCGTTTCCGCTGTTGGCCACCACGCCCCACGCCGTTCCATCCTCGATATTCTGGCGGGTAACGTGGAGCGGCGCAGCCTTCACCTTGTTCCGGGTAAAGGTGGCAGCGGCGGCACAGGGCCGCTCGGAGAGAATCAGCGCCAGGTCGTTCTTGTCGGGGCTGCTGCCGGCCTTGACCCCGCAGTGGACACCGGCGGCACGAAAGCCCCGGGCGGCACACACGCCGCCGGAGATTTGATTCAGCATAGTTGAAAACTCCTTTTCTCGCTGGGAGCTTACCGCAGACCCTCGGTCTCCTCAAAGCCCAGCATCAGGTTCATGTTCTGGACCGCCGCACCGGATGCGCCCTTGCCCAGGTTGTCAAAGAGGGCCGTGATCGTAAATCGCTCGTCGTTGCCCGCCACATGAAGCTCCAAGCCGTTGGAGTAGGCCATGGCATTGCCGTAGAGCTTCCCGGATTCCGGTCCGCCCAGAGGGGCCACCCGCACCAGCTTCTGTCCGGCATAGCAGTCGGCAAGGGCTTCCCAGACCTGCTTGAGGCGGCTTACTGTGTTGAGCTGCTCCATGTGCAGCGGTATGGTGGTGGCCATGCCCTTATAGTAGTCTGCCACAATGGGGCAGAACACAGGTTCTTTCTCCAGTTTGCACACCGCCTTCATCTCAGGCAGGTGCTTGTGCTCCTGTCCCAGTGCGTAAATACCGGGGCTGAACAGGGGCAGGGGCTTCTCATCCCCCTCATACTGGGCAATCATCTTCTTGCCGCCTCCCGAGTAGCCCGTCAGAGAGAAGCAGCTCAAATCAGCGTCGGCGGGCAGCAGGCCGGCCTTCACCAGGGGGTAGATACAGCTGATAAAGCCGGTGGCGTGGCAGCCGGGGTTGGCCACCCGCTTGGAGCCGGCGACGGCCTCGCGCTGGGCCGGACTTAGCTCGGGAAACCCGTAGGTCCAGCCTGCCGCGGTCCGGTGGGCCGTGGATGCGTCAATGATACGGGTGCGGTCGTTCTCCACCAGCTCCACCGCCTCCACCGCGGCAGCATCCGGAAGGCAGAGGAAAACCAGATCGGCCGCATTGAGGAACTTCCGGCGCTCCTCCCGGTCTTTGCGCTTCTCCTCGTCAATGAGGAGCAATTCGATGTCGCGGCGCTCCCCCAGCCGCTGGTAGATCTGGAGGCCGGTGGTGCCCTCCTTACCATCAATATATACTTTGGGGATCATAGTCAGGTACCTCGAAATTCTCAAATTGCCCCCGCCAGGGCTGGATACCATCGGCAGCGGCTACGCTCTTTATTATGGTACATTTCCCTTCAATTTGCAATGCCGACATTTCTGTCTTTCAAAAAATCTTGATAAAAAAGAAGGAGTCCGGGCATACCGCTCAAACTCCTCCCTTCCAAATTCGGCTTGGATCACTCCAGCGACTTCGGTCCGAACCCGTGGGGCAGCAGGTCGCTAAGCTCCAGTGTCACAAAGTCCCCGCCTTTTCTGGCCACCAAGACATGCAGGTTGGGTGCAAACTCAAAGAGCATTTGGCGGCAGGGGCCGCAGGGCCAGCAGAAGTCCTCCCCCTGGCCCGCAATGGCGATGGCAACAAAATCGTCCCGGTGTCCTTCGCTGACCGCCTTCACCAGAGCGGTGCGCTCGGCGCAGATGGTCGAACCGTAGGCGGCATTTTCCACGTTGCAGCCGGTGAACACCGTACCATCCGCACACAGCAGGGCAGCTCCCACAGGAAAGTGGGAGTAGGGCACATAGGAATAGCGGTGCATCTCAAAGGCCAGATTGACTAATGCCTGATCTGTCATGGGATCATCCCTCCTTGTCCATCCAGCATAGCGCGTTTTCAAGAAAGTTGCAACCATTTCTTTATGTAGGGGCTGGCGTTTCTCCCCCCAGCCCCCGCTTTTCATAGGTCGATGGCGTCGGTCAGATCCTCTACCATCTGGTTGACCCGCTTGGCCGCCTGATGGGCAGCCCGCTTCAGCTGCCGCTGAGAGGGGGCCATGGTAACGCCCACCGCAAAGCCAGCCGCCATGCCTGCTGCCAGGCCTACAATAAATTTTGCGGTACCGCACAAACCGTTTTGCATAGTTTGCTCCTTTCTGCGGGGCGGCTTGGTCCGCCCGTCCACGCACCTTTATTTTACCCAGATATCTCAAAAAATCCGTTGCTAATTTCCCCCGATTCCGCTATAATTTATTCTGAGCGTATTATGTCCAAGCAGGACTTCGCATTTACTTCCAGAGCGTATGCTTTGAATGACCAAAGGGTGTTTAGAACATGAAAATTTTGATCAAGAACGGACGCCTGGTCCACCCGGTCACCGGAACCGTGGTGCTCCTGGACCTGCTGGTGGAGGACGGGATTGTGGCTTTGATGGAACGGGGCATTGACGTGGAGGCCGACCGCGTCATCAACGCCTCCGGGCTGATGGTCGCGCCCGGTCTGGTGGATATGCACGTCCATCTGCGTGATCCCGGTCTTACCTATAAGGAGGACATCGTCACTGGCTCCAACGCAGCTGCCCGGGGCGGCGTTACCGCCATGGCCTGCATGGCCAACACGAAGCCCACTGTGGATACCCCCGAGCTTGTCCAGTATGTACTGGAGCGGGCCAAGGAGGGCTCCGGCGTCCAGATCTACCCCATCGGCGCTCTGTCCAAGGGCTTGATGGGTGAGGAGCCCACCGACGCCGAGGCCCTGCAGAAGGCCGGTGCCGTCGCCATCAGCGATGACGGCTGCAACGTGGACAATGCCAATCTGATGCGGGATGTGCTCATCCGCGCCCGCCGTCTGAACCTGCCGGTACTGTGCCACTGTGAGGACACCTCCATGGTGGAGGGCCGGGCCGTCAACGAGGGCAGCGTATCCCGCCAGCTGTGGCTGGAGGGCCGTCCCGCCATTGCCGAGGAGATCATGGTCATGCGCGATGCCATGCTGGCCGAGGAGACCGGTGCCCACGTCCACATCTGCCATGTTTCCACCGGCCGCAGTGTAGAGATCATTCGCCGTATGAAGCGCAAGGGCATCAACATCACCTGCGAGACCTGTCCTCAGTACTTCACCCTCACCGAGGACGCCGTGCTGGAAAAAGGCTCTATGGCCCGTGTCAATCCTCCCCTCCGCACGGCCAAGGACGTGGAGGCCATCATCGCCGGTCTGAAGGACGGCACCATTGACGCCATCGCCACCGACCACGCCCCCCACTCCGCAGAGGAAAAGGCTCGGAACCTGACCCGTGCCCCCAGCGGTATGGTGGGTCTGGAAACCTCCCTGGCCCTGTGTCTCACCGCCCTCTATCACACCAAGAAGATGGACATGCCCGCCCTGATTAAGAAAATGTCCACCAATCCTGCCGACATTCTTCATTTGAACAAGGGGCGTATGTCTCTGGGCGGAGACGCCGACCTGGTCATCTTCGACCCCAACGAGGAGTGGGTCATCGACCCGGAGCAGTTCGCCTCCAAGGGGCACAACACCCCCTTTGCCGGTGCCAAGGTAAAGGGCAGGGTGAAGTACACCATCGTCAAGGGCCGCATCGTTTACGAGGCACCCTGAGCATATTCGTTCCAACCACACAAGTTCATCGAGAAATAGAAAGGGAGTATTCTAATGTCTTTTGACGTTTTGCAGGATAAAATCATCGCCATGAAAAACCCCACCGTCGCCGGTTTGGACGCCCGCATCGACTATGTGCCCGCCCACATCCGCCAGGCCGCTTATGCCGAGTACGGCAAGGGCCTGAAGGGGGCTGTGGAGGCCATCTATCAGTTCAACGTGGGTCTCATCGACGCGCTGTGTGACATCGTCCCCGCCGTCAAGCCCCAGTCCGCCTACTACGAAAATCTGGGCTGGCAGGGCATGGAGATGCTGGAGCGCACCATCCAGTACGCCAAGAGCAAGGGCCTCTATGTCATCGCCGACATCAAGCGCGGCGACATCGGCTCCACCGCCTCCGCCTATGCCGAGGGCTGGCTCAGCGGCACCGCCGTGGAGGGCGAGACCTTCAAGACCTTTGACGCCGACTGTGTCACTCTGAACGGCTACATGGGCAGTGACTCCATCAACCCCTTCCTGGATGCCGCCAAGGCCGAGGACAAGGCCGTCTTTGCTCTGGTCAAGACCTCCAACCCCGGCTCCGGTGAGCTTCAGGACGTGGGGGTTAACCGCGGCGGCACCGTCTACGGTGTCATGGCCCGTCTGCTGGAGAAGCTGGGCCAGGGTACCGAGGGCAAGTACGGCTACACCAGGGTGGGCGCTGTCACCGGCGCAACCCACCCCGCCGAGCTGGCTCAGATCCGCACCATGATGCCCCACACCTTCCTGCTGGTCCCCGGTTACGGTGCCCAGGGCGGCACGGCCGAGGATGTGAAGTTCGCCTTCCAGGAGAACGGCCACGGCGCCATCGTCAACTCCTCCCGCGGCATCATGTGCGCCTGGAAAAAGACCGGCGGTGACGGTCACGACTTCCAGGAGGCCGCCCGCAATGCGGCAATCGCCATGCGTGACGACATCTGCCGTTTCACCACCATTCAGTAAGGCAGGGCAGAGGAATGAAAGTAGAGCGTAAATGTAAAATCGTTGAGAAATCCAAGATGGGTGACGCCATCTGGATGACCCTGGAGGTGGGCGACATGGTCCGCACCTCCTGCAAGGGCCCCGGTCAGTTTGTCCATATCAAGTGCGGCGAGGGCCTGCTCCTCCGCCGCCCCATCTCCGTTTGCACCTGCAGCGAGGACGAGCCCAGCGACCTGCTGTCCATCGTCTTTGAGGTCCGGGGCGAGGGCACCGACTGGCTGGCCCGCCGTGAAGTGGGGGACGAGCTGGACGTGATGGGTATGCTGGGCAACGGCTTCCCCGTGAAGCCCGACGGCCGCTACCTGCTGGTGGGCGGCGGCATCGGCGTGCCCCCCATGCGCGGCTGCATCCAGGCCTGTCAGGGGAACTGCACCGCCATTCTGGGCTTCCGCAGTAAGGACAAGATGATCCTCTCCAACCTCTTCGACGCGGAGTGCCAGAAGGTCCTCTACGCCACCGATGACGGTTCCTTCGGCTACCACGGCTATGTGGACGCTCTGGTTCGCCAGGAGCTGACCGAGGACCGAAACTACGACGCGGTTCTGGCCTGCGGCCCCAAGCCCATGCTGAAAAACGTCTATCTGGCCGCCAAGGAGTTTGGCGTGCCGGTACTGGTCTCCATGGAGGAGCGCATGGGCTGCGGCATCGGCGCGTGCCTGGTGTGCGCCTGCGACATGAAGGACGGCACCAGAAAGCACGCCTGCAAGGACGGCCCCGTCTTTAACGCCGAGGAGGTGGACTGGAATGTCTGAGAAGAAGATTCTGACCCCCGACCAGGTCGATATGAGCGTGGAGCTGGCCGGCATGAAGATGAAAAACCCCGTGGTGGTGGCCTCCGGCACCTTCGGCTTCGGTCACGAGTATAACCAGTTCTTTGACCTGAGCGAGCTGGGCGGCATCTGCGCCAAGGGTCTGACCCTTCATCCCCGCCAGGGCAATCCCGCCCCCCGTATTGCCGAGACTCCCATGGGCATCCTGAACTCTGTGGGCCTCCAGAACCCCGGCGTAGACGCGTTTATCGCCGAGGAGCTGCCCTTCCTGCGCAAGTTCGATACCAAGGTCATTGCCAACATCTCCGGCAACACCCCGGAGGAGTACGGCATCATGTGTGAGAAGCTCTCCGGGGCCGGTGTGGACATGATTGAGGTCAACATCTCCTGCCCCAACGTGAAGGCGGGCGGCCTGGCCTACGGCACCCAGCCTGAGCTGGCCGCCGAGGTCACCGAGGTGGCCAAAGCCCACGCGGGCAAGGTCCCCGTCATGGTAAAGCTGTCCCCCAACGTCACCGACATTACCGAGATCGCCCGTGCCGTGGAGGGTGCCGGTGCCGACGCTGTGTCCCTTATCAACACGCTGCGAGGGATGCGAATTGATGTGAACACCCGCCGTCCCGTTCTGAAGATGAACACAGGCGGTATGTCCGGGCCTGCCGTCCTTCCCGTGGCGGTTCGTATGGTCTGGGAGGTGGCAAATGCCGTCAAGGTGCCCGTGCTGGGCATGGGCGGCGTCAGCAAGGGCGAGGATGCCGCCCAGCTCATGCTGGCCGGTGCCTCCGCCGTGGCCGTGGGCACTGCCCTGTTTGCCGACCCCTACACCCACCGGAAGGTGCTGGCCGGTCTGCGTGATCTGTGTGCCCGCCAGGGTCTGGAGCAGGTCTCCCAGCTCACCGGCGGCGTGAAGCCCTGGTAAGGTCTATATCTGCGGTATCTCCGCCTCTCCCGTGTCTCCCCGCCCGGGGAGACACGAGCTTATTTTCCCCGAACTTTCCCCGAAAGAGGTGTTTTCTTTTGACCACGATCTATCTGATCCGCCATGCCGAGGCCGAGGGCAACCTGTACCGGCGCATCCATGGCTGGTACGATGCCCTCATCACCGAAAATGGCTTTGCCCAAATCGACGCGCTGGCGCGGCGGTTCCAGGATATCCATGTGGACGCCGTCTACTCCAGCGACCTGTACCGGACCATGACCACCGCCCGCTCCATCTATAAGCCAAAGGGACTTCCCCTCCACACCGATCCCGACCTGCGTGAGATCCACATGGGCGACTGGGAGGACCTGACCTGGGGCGGCAAGGGCCGCGAGGAGCCGGAGTCCATGGCCGCCTTCCAGCGTTGTGACCCCGCCTGGCGCGCCCCAAACGGCGAGTGCTTCCGTGAGGTAGGCGACCGGGTCCAGGGGGCTGTCCGCCGTATTGCGGCAAACCACCCGGACCAGACCATCGCCCTTTTCAGCCACGGCTGTGCCATCCGTCAGCTGCTGGCCGATCTGAAGGGGTTCCAGCCCGGTCATTGGAACGAGGTCCCCCACGGTGAGAACACCAGTGTCACCCGCCTGTTCTTCGAGGACGATCAGTTGACCCTGGACCCCAGCTGTGAGCTGGACGCCTCCCACCTGGACCCCTCCATCTGCACCCTGGCCAAGCAGAACTGGTGGCGGAAGGACAACGCCCGGCCCCAGGATGTAAACCTCTGGTTTCGCGCCGCGGATTGGTCCAAGGATCGGGAGACCTACCTCCAGGCCCGCAGCGAGGCCTGGCACAACACCCATGCAAACGGACCGGAATTCGACGGCGACAGCTTTCTGAAGGCAGCTGAGGAGCACCTGGCAGCCACCCCCCACGGGGTTATGTTCGCCATGTCCGGCAGCCAGATGGTGGGCATTATTGAGCTGGACCCCGTCCGCTACGCCCAGGACAATGCGGGCTATATTCCGTTCTGCTACATTGTCCCCGAACTGCGGGAGCAGAGCCTCGGCGCCCAGCTGCTGGGGGAGGCCGTCTCCTTCTTCCGCCCACTGGGCCGGGACAAGCTGCGCCTGCGCTGCGCCCCCTATAACGCCCGCGCACAGCGTTTCTATGCCAAATCCGGTTTCTGCAAGATCGGCGAGGAGCAGAACAGCCGAGTTCCCCTGGATATTTTGGAAAAGTACATCGGTTACGACCGATGAGTGAGGTTTTGCCATGAGTTTTGACCGAGATCTATTTTTACCCGTCTCTTTGGACGATATGAAGCGTCGTGGCTGGGACTACTACGACTTTCTGTTCATCACTGCGGATGCCTATGTGGATCACCCCTCCTTCGGCCCTGCGATTCTAAGCCGTATTCTGGAGGCCAAGGGCTACCGGGTGGCCATTTTGTCCCAGCCCGACTGGAAGGACTCCAGCTCCTTCACCGCCCTGGGCCGTCCCCGTCTGGGCGTGCTTATTTCCGGCGGCAACATCGACTCCATGGTGGCCCACTACACCGCCGCCCGGAAGCGCCGCCATGA
>JAHHSC010000006.1 GCA_020025455.1 Lawsonibacter sp.
CGATTCTTCCGTGATTTTATCACAGACGCCCAGCGCGCAGCCGCTCACAGGCGACTTTGTGCGCTATTTTCACCGGAATCGGCTGTTAGGGGAGTCAGCCAGATATTGGCTGTCATCCCGGACGTCAATGACGATGTCCGGCTGGTATTCCTCAATGTACTCCCACAGCGTCTTATCGTCATAGTAACGGAAATCAAGCGTCCGCATTTCGTCAAAGGACGGATAGAGCAGTGTCTCCAGCACATTACTGTAGGAATCACCGAAGATGAGCAGCTTGGGCAGTTCCGGCCGATTCGTCCGGATGCTGGTCTCCGGCATATCACCGCCCATAAACACGGAGTAGGAGGCCATCTCCCCCTCCTCCGGGAGCACATTGACGATGGGCCAGCTCTTCTGATCGCGGTTATACCGTTCAAAGGGAATGGGTTCTTTCAACTCAGCGTAGGTCACCTTGTCGTCTGTGGGCACCACATAGTAGAGCTGCCGGTTTCGGGACCCGGAGAAGGGTTCCTCCAGGGTCACCCGCACCAGATCGTCCTCCTCCAGCACCTTTAGATCCCATCCGGTATCCGCGTTGATTCGATCCATGATGTGGCGATAGACGAACAACCCTCCATCCAGATTGGCGTGGTGATCACTTTTCCAGTAGAACTGCTTGGGATTTCCCACCTGCTCGAATGCCTCGGCCATCTCCAGAAAATTTATATCCCGATCCGCCAGGGCTTGCTTCATAGCGGCTCGAATCTGGGTGAGCATCGCGTCCCGGTTATAGAGAAATTCGGGGTACTGGTCCTTGAAGTAGGTGGTCTGGCTGGGCATACCCACATAGTAGAATCGGCCCCCGTTATCACGGATGTGCTGATCCAGAGCGGCCAGTTCATCTGCCACCTCATCCACTCGCTGGTCAATGGGCTCGTGCGGCTCAAAGAAGTCGTCCTTCCAGTAAGGCAGCAGAACCTCGTCCGTCATCACAATGTCGTGGACCACCGGGCGCTTCAAAACCTTCCACTGCCAATAGGTGTCCAGCTTCAGGGCGGTGCTGCGGCCCGCCGCACGGTCCAGCCAGAACTTATCCCACTGGTCGAAGTAGGTGCCGTCCCACAGGGTCTTTGCAGTCAGCTCCGGCTTCCCGGCCAAATTTCGGTTTTCGTTATGGGAGTAGGTCATGTCTCTGCGCTGAGTGGTCAGCAGGAAGATTCCCACCAGAAAAGCAGCAAAGAGGGCCACAAAAATGCAGTCCGCGACCTTTTTCATGTTCTTCATATTGTGCCCTCCTTCCTTAAAATCTGAAATAAATAAAGGGGTTAAAGGTGCTGCTCACCAGCTTGATGTAGCACACGACAAGCAGGCCGAGACTCAGCAATTTCGGTCCCCAGATCAGGACCAGCTGGGCAGTCGGTCTGTCCGCTCTGGCCTGAAGCCAGTTCTGGACCCAGACCTTGATCGGCAGGCTGGCAACGATGCCCAGCAGCAGCACTGCACCGTACTCCAGCAGGAAGTAGGTGGTGCGCCGGTCCATAAAGGGGGCGCCGCCCAGCATCGCCTTTATCATGCCCGCCGCATAGCTCACGGTATCCCCTCGGAACAGGGCGAGACTCAGGTTCCAGCAGATAAGGGTGTAGAGGTTGCCCAGAATCCCCAGCTTTTTCAGCGCCTTCCCCCACAGAAACCGCTCCCCCATCAGGAGGGCACAGAAAAAGAGCCCCCACAACACAAAGTTCCAGGCCGCACCATGCCACAGTCCGGTGAGCGCCCACACCACAACCAGATTAAAAACCTGTCGGGGCAGCCCCTTTCGGCTGCCGCCCAAGGGGATATAGACGTAATCTCTGAACCAGGAGGACAAGCTGATGTGCCAGCGCCGCCACAGCTCAGCCACGGATCTTGAAATAAACGGGTAATTAAAGTTTTCCAGAAAGTGGAATCCAAACATCTGCCCCAGACCGATGGCCATGTCACTGTAGCCGGAGAAGTCAAAATAGAGCTGCAAACCGTGGCTGATCGGCCCCAGCCAGGCCAGGGTCACGGTAAGAGACTGAGCCGGAATCGCATAAATCTGGTCGGACATGATGCCAATGCCATTGGCCAGCACCAGTTTTTTCGCAAGGCCGAAGAGGAAGCGTACCGTACCATCGGAGAAGTCGGACAGGTTCTCCTTCCGATTTACGATTTCATCGGCGA
Source organism: Lawsonibacter sp. (assembly GCA_020025455.1). Classification (GTDB taxonomy): domain Bacteria; phylum Bacillota; class Clostridia; order Oscillospirales; family Oscillospiraceae; genus Lawsonibacter. Next base: position 2,182 of record JAHHSC010000006.1, read on the forward strand.
TGGTGGTATAACGCACGATGGGGCCAGCCACCAGTTGGGGAAACAGAGCGATGTAGAGCGCCACTCGAAGGGGATTGTACTCCGGCTCGGCCTCTCCCCGGCTCACATCAATGACATAGCTCATGCCCTGGAAGGTGAAAAACGAGATGCCGATGGGCAGCACCACCTCGGGGATGGGCAGGTTGATGTGGATAGCCGCGAAACTGTCTCCCACAAAATTGGCGTACTTAAACCAGCCCAGCAGAGCCAAGTTGGCCGCCACCGTCAGATAGAGCCACAGCTTCTGCCTCTGCCGCCCCGGTGCAGCCAGCAGTCCGCCCACATAGTTGATGGCGATGGAGACCAGCATCAGCGGCAGAAATTTCAACCCGCTGTAGGCATAGAAAAAGAGGCTGAAGGCCAGCAGAAGCAGGTTTCGCCCCTCTCGCCAGCGCGGTGGCATCAGAAAATAGAGCACCATCAGGATGGTAAAAAACAGAAAGATAAAATTGTAGCTGGAAAAAACCATAATATATGTCCCTCGTTCTTAATAGAGCGTGTCTGTATACGGTGTCTGATTATACTTCAAAAGTCCTGTATTGGCAAGCATTTTGCACTTACGCATAGGACAGGGGCCTTTCCGCATAGATTGGGGCTATCACAGAGATCAAGGAGGGTTTGCCCCATGAACAGCAGTATTGCGGAGCTCCGGTGCAAGGAGGTTGTCAGTCTGGCTGACGGCACCCGGTTCGGTTATGTAGGGGACATGGACGTAGATCTGGAGAGCGGTCGGGTCCGCGCTCTGGTGGTGCCCGGACGCCGGCGGTTCTTCGGCCTGCTGGGCCGGGAGGCCGACCGGCACATTCCCTGGTCTGCCGTGCGGCGGTTTGGGGAGGACATCATTCTGGTCGAGGATATAGAAACGTCACGGCCTGCCATTGATGACAGACCGTGACGGTTTAAAGCTCATAGGCCGTATCGGTGGCGAAAAACCACAGCACGCTCCGTTTCACTGGCAGGCCCAAAATACGGGAAAGGGCCTGGCTGTAGGCCTCCAGCTGGGGGCGGTACTGCTCCGCTTTGGCGCTCTCGTCACCGGGCAGAATGTGGTCGCTCTTGAAGTCAAGGATGGTGATTCCATCTCCCTCCCGGAACCAGGCGTCAATAATGCCCTGGAACAGGATTTCCTCGCCTTCCGCACCTGCGAAGCAGGTCTCAGCGGGGATGAGCAGGGAGAACTTGAACTCCCGGCGGCAGTCGGTCGCGTTGCTCATGGCCTGGCCCAGCGCGCTTTGGAAGAAGGCGGACAGCTTCTTGGCCGATACGGCCTTTCGCTGCAAGTGCGTAAGAAATCCCTCTTTTTCCAGCCGATCCAGCTCCGTCTCGATGCCCGCGGGGCTGTGATCCCCGTCCAGGGGAATGTACTGGGCGGCCAGATGGATGGCGGTGCCCCGCTGGGCGGGCGTCAGCCCCTTCCGCTCTGCTGCGAAGTCGGGGCGGTAGACCAGGGTGTGCTCCCCCTCCGCTTTGGGCTGTCCGGCTCCCTCTGCCGCTTCCAGGTCCATCGGCCGACCCTTCATCTGGGTGGCAGTGAGCTTGGAGGGCAAGTCCACGCAGGCCGCGTGAGGGTACTGCCAGGTAAGAACGCCGGTCAGCTCCGGATTCGGTTCAACCGCGGCGGGCAGGTCAGCCAGTGTTCCGCCTCGCTGGGTTGCTTGGGCCAGTCCAGGGTCAAAAACCCACCGAATGTCCCAGGCAGGCCCCAGATTCTCTGCCTCAAGGTCTGGAATCCCGGCCCGCTGCCGAAGCTCTCCGCTCTCAGGGCGGGTCAGTGCATGGAGCAGAATCCAGTGTCCCATGCTGGGCTGATCCCGCAGCACCATGGGGGAAAGGGGGATCGAAATCTCCTCCCCCAGCTTTTCCAAGGCCCGTTCACCATCGGTGAGGGCCAGAGACAAAATCAGCTTGTCCTGGGCGCGGGTCATGGCCACATAGAGAAGCCGCAGCTCCTCGGAGAGCATTTCCTTTTCCAGCTGTCCGGCCACCGCGCGGCGGGCCACAGTGGTATATTCCACCATCCGCTCCCGGTCCAAGCCCTTTGGCCCTACCCCCAGCTGCGGGTGGAACAGGACGGGGCCTTTGAAGTCCTCCCGGTTGAATTTTCGGGTGAGTCCGCACAGCAGCACCACCGGCTTTTCCAGCCCCTTGGAACGGTGTATGGACAAAATGGACACGCCTTCCCCCTCCCTGCTCTGGTCCGGTACGGTGAGCTTTGCGCCGTTAGCGCGCAGCCGCTCCAGCCGCAGCAGGAATTTAAACAGGGTCCGACAGCCCGCATCCTCCATCTGTCCCGCCAGTGCATAGAGGGCCAGCAGGTCGTTCTGCCGCTCTCCGCCGTTTGGCATGGCTCCGAAAATACCCAGAAGATTCGTTTTTTCGTAGATGTGCCAAATGAGCTGGCGGCAGGTCATGTCCCCCGCTCCAAAGCGCAGTTCCTCCAGTTCGTCCAGAAAGTCCCGGCACGGTTGGTCCCCGTTCTCGGCGGCAGTGACCAGAGCGGTGTAGAAGTCGCCTTCCTTCGATGCACCGCGAAGCAGCGCCAGTTTGTCCTCCGTAAAGCCATACACCGGGGAGCGCAGAGCGGCGATGAGCGCCACATCCTGGCGGGGATTATCGACGATCTGCAAAATGGACAAGGCCACGTTGACTTCCGTGGAGTCAAACAGGTCCTTTCCACCCTCCGCAGACCAGGTAATATTTTCTTCCTCAAAGGCGCGGATGTAGTGGTGGAGTACCGTGTTGGGGCTTCGCAGCAGCACCATAATGTCGGATGGGCGGATTGGGCGCAGGGTATCCTTCTCCGTGACCATCATCGGTTCATCCAGCATGGCCCGGATGCGGCGGGCCACAAAGCGGGCTTCCAGCAGATCCTTGCTGTCCTTTTCGCCCTCCTGCTCCCCCAGGAAGCTCAGGTCCAAGGCGTTCAGCTCAAGTGCAAACTGGTCCGACTCCGGGAACTCAGCCCCCGGGACCAGCGCCTGGTCGTCGGTGTAGTCCAGTTCGCCCAGCTCGGTGGACATGATGGCCCGGAACAGATCGTTACAGCCCAGCAGGACTTCCCTTCGGGATCGGAAGTTTTTGGAGAGAAGCCGCTTTCTGGGCATACCGTCCTGGGCCTCATCTCCAAACGCGAAGCGATCATACTTCTCTAAGAAAATGGTGGGGTCTGCAAGACGGAAGCGGTAAATGGACTGCTTCACATCGCCCACCTGAAAGAGTGTTCTTCCTCCGTTGGAAATGGCCGTGAAGATGGCGTTCTGAACTTGGTTTGTGTCCTGATACTCGTCCACCAGTACCTCGGCGTAGTGTGCACCCCAGTACCGGGCCAGATCGGTAGGGTCGCCAGTTTCGTCCAACAGCAGGTGAACTGCCATGTGCTCCAGATCGGAGAAGTCCACCAGGGATCTGGCCCGCTTCTCATCGGCATAGGCCCGCTGAAAATCCATTACCAGGTCCATCAGCGCGGATACGGCGGGCTCGGACAGGCGCAGCTCTTCCAGCAGTTCCGCACTGGTGCCGTTCAAACGCTCGGCCAAATCATCCAGACGCTTTTTACAGCGTGTACGGATCGATTTGAGCCGTTCCCCTGCCCAAGCGGCCTGTTCCTCCTCCATTGGGCTGAGCTCCGTGGCGCGTTTCCGCTTGCGCCCCGCAGCCGGAAATGGGACAGGCAGGCAGGCGGCAGCCTCGTCCCAGCTGCCCGCCGAGAGAAATTTCTCTAAGCCAGCTATGGACGCTGCAAGGCTGCCGCTGTAGTTTTGCTGGAGCAGTTCGTCCTGATCGGCCAGCTCCAGAGCCGACTTCAGCTGCTCCCGGCACCACCGGCCCTCCTGCTTTCCCTCCTCCAGCAGCCGCCAGCCCCAGCTGGTCTGGCCAAGGTCGGAGATTCCCTCCAGCTGCCACAGCTCCTTCTGCTCCCGCAGCCAGCGCTCCGGGTCGGGATGACTCTGGATACGGCCAAACACATCCAGCACAATTTCGCTCAGACGGCTGTCATCCCGGCCCGCGGCCAGAGTATCCGCCAGGACCGCAAAGGGGCTGTCCTCCTTCAGCCCCTCGTACCGCTTGTCCAATACCTGCTCCAGCGTCTGGGCCATAAGGACTTTGGCATCTCCCTCGTCACACAGACGAAAATCGGGGTCCAGATCCAGCAGATGGCCGTTCTCCCGTAGGAGCGCAGCGCAGAATGCGTGTATCGTGGAGATCTGAGCCTGATAGACCATGGTGGTCTGGCGGCGCAGGTGCCGATTGCCCGGGTCCTTGGCAAGCCGCGCTGACAGCTCCTGAGCGATGCGGCCCCGCAGTTCGGCTGCGGCGGCCTTGGTATAGGTGATGACCAGAAAGCAATCTATGTCCAGCTCTTCCCTGGTCACGCGGTCCAGCAGCCGCTCCACCAGCACACGGGTCTTGCCGGAGCCAGCGGCGGCGGATACCAGCAGCTCTCCGCCCCGGTCGTCCACGATGCTTCGTTGTTCATCGGTCAGTGGAAAGGCCACCGTACTCCCTCCTTATATGTTTTCAAATCACTCCCGCAGTACACTGAGGAATTTTTCGATCCGTATGCCCTTGTTCTTCTCGATCTCGTCCCGTTCCAGAAAGATGAGCTTTTCCAGCTTATCCATGGCATACTTCACAGACTGCCGCAGCGGTTTTTCCGCCAAGAGCTCACCCACCAGAACCGCGGAAAACATATCACCGGTGCCGGGGAAGTGGACCGCGATATACCGATAAGGGATCGTATAGTAGGCCCCTTCGCTGTGGTCATAGACCCACACCACGTGCTCGCCGCTCTCCTCCTCCATGCCGCTGGTGATCACCACCGACCGGGGGCCGAATGCACGCAGCGCATCCAGCATCTGGCGGGCCTCCTCACGGCTCAGGCTCTCCTTGCCCACGCACAGGTCCGTGAGAAACTCAGCCTCCGTGAGGTTGGGCACGATCACATCGGCCACGCCGATCAGGCGGCGCATATTCTCTACCGTCTCCTCGGTCACACCGTTATAGAGTGCGCCGTCATCCCCCATGATGGGGTCCGTCATAACCAGCAGCCCCTCTTTTTTCTGGCTGGCAATAAAATCCCGGATGATGCCCACTTGGGCTGCAGAGGCCAAAAACCCGGTGGTGATGCAGTCAAACTGAAAGCCCAGTTCCTTCCACACCTTGATGGCCTCTTTCATATAGTCGGTGGTATCGAGAATGGTGAACTTACCGTAATCCAGCGTGTTGGACACCAGTGCGGTAGGCAGATTATAGACGCTGTGTCCATGGTTTGCCAGAATGGGCAGCATGGCAGCCAGAGCCACCTTTCCATAACCTGGCATATCGTTGATGATGAGCACATTTTTACTGTTCTCCATGTTCTTCCTTCTCCTCTTTCCGGGGCGGCTGCCCGCCTTCCTGTTCAATGTTCTCCCAAAACGCCTTTCCGTCCAGCTTTCCCATCCAGCGGCGGCAGTCGCCCCCTCTGCCCTCTTCAAAATGGCAGGCGGCGGCGTAGTCGCAGAAGCGGCAGGCGTTTTTTTCTGCTCCGCGCCAGAACGGATCTGCGGCCACATTCCCGCGGGCAAACTCCTCGCAGATCTGCGTAAGCACCTGCTGGACGTGGCGGCCCAGCTTGCCCAACTGCTCTGCCGATGCCAGAGCCTCGCCGCTGATGGCGCCGGTGCTCTTGGTTACACGCAGGGGCAGGAAGCGATAGCCCTCCTCCCCCTGGGGTTCCATGGCCTCCAGGACATCCCGGTCATTGAGTACCATACCGCTGCGAACCAATTCCTTGTCCAGAGCTTTGCGCCACTCCTGGTCGCTCATCGTGCGTCTGCCGCGAACCACCGCATCTCTGGCCGGGAGGTACAGCACACCTGCACCCTCCACACTCTGGCCGTAGAAGGCCTCTCCCCGATCCGCCAGCGTAAAGAGGTAGAGCAGCATCTGGAGACCAAGGCCGTTCCAAATCTCGGTGAGATCAAAAGCCTTTCGCCCTGTCTTGTAGTCCACTACCCGCAGGTAGAGCTTGTCCCCATTCACCCAGCCGTCCACCCGGTCCACGAAGCCGGTAATGCTGATGGTCACCCCGTTGGAGGTCAGTTCCACCGGGGGCATATCTCCGTCTCGGGCGAAGCCCAATTCAAAGGAGATCGGGCTGAATTTGGACTGGAGCAGCTCCTCGGCCACGTTGTCCACCACGGCCTGGACTGCCCGCAGCAGACGACGGAACAGATAGCGGAAACGGTCCGTCTGGTCCTCCAGCCCACCCAGCTCCTCTCTGGCATAGCGCTCCACCGCCTGCCGTGTCAACTGGTGCAAATAGGCTTTTTCCGCCTCACCGAAGGGGCGGGGTGCCTCATCTCCGGGCTGGCGGCGGAACATCTCATCCTGAAGCACATGCTCCAGAACAGAATGGACAAACGTACCATATTCAGGTGCTGTAAAGCCTGCTGGCTTGCGGGGCTCCGCCTTGAGCCCGTAACGCATAAAATAGGAAAAATGGCAGGACCGGAACTTGTCCAGCCGGGAAGCAGACATGGGGATGCGCTTTCCGTAAAGGCTGTCCACGGCCCGGTGAGACAGGCTCCCGCGGCACCAGCGCCCGGCACGGGCAAGCCGCTCCACCTGCTGTGCATACTGGGGCAGCTGGCTCAGTGCCGCCCGCACCTCCGGGTCCCGCCCCGCCTGTTCCAGTGCGGGCAAGGGGGCCTCCAGCCGGAACCGACCGCGAAGATCCTCCTCCCGCTGGACCTTCAGATCGGAGTAGATCATCAGCAGCCGTTCCACCAGAAAACTGGGCCGCCGGTCCTCGCCGCCCGGCCCCTGTCCGGGCCAGGATACCACCAGCTTATGGCTTGGACGGGCGCACAGCTGATAGATGGTGGTCATCTCGCGGTACATTAAATCCCGCTGGCTCTGGTTCATTTCCATGCCATAGCCGGACAGCAAGGCCCGGTCCTCATCCGAGAGCAGGCCCGGCTGCATTCCCACTTGGGGAATGGACCCATCGTCCGCCCCCAGCAGAAAAAGCACCTTTACCCGGTGTCCGGTCTGACGGGTGGTCTCTCCCGCCGTCACGCGGTCCAGGGACACCGGAATGGACCCCACATCGTACTGCGACAATACCAGCCGAAAGAGCTGCGCAAACTCCTCCAGCTCCATTGGGGCATCGTCCAGCAGCGAGGCACACTGTTCAAGCCCCCCGCAGAGAATCTCCCACAGCTGGCGGTACTCATCTGCCAGAGCGGGACGGCCCAATTTTCGCAGCTCATCCACCCGATCCCCCAGCCGCTGGGGCAGACCGATCTGCTCCAGAAAGCTGTAGAGCGCCATGGCTTGCCCGCGTCCGGTCCGGTTCTCGTTCTTCCGTAAAATCTCCAGCGGGCCGCTGACCAACCGTCTGGCCCGATCCACCCGGGCAAGCAGGGCACGGTCCTCCTCTGACCAGTTCTGAACGTAGCCCCTGGGGTGCCGCGACCACGGCTTGCTCTGGGTCCAGGTTCCGCCGCGGATGTTCCATTTCAGAACGTAGTTTTCAAGCAGATCCCGGTCCTCCTCACTCAGGTCGGTTAGGCCGGTTTTCAAATAGCGGAACACATCGTCGTAGCGATAGCCGCCCGCCACTGTATCAAGGGCTGCGGTGACCAAGGCCAACACCGGCTTATCCAAAATATCGGTCATCATGGATGAGAATACCGGCACCCCATACCGCTGGAACACCGACTCCACCAGATCCCGGTAGGCTCCATAATTACGGGCCACCACACCGATATCCCGGAACCGCAGTCCCTCCTCCCGCACCAGTCGGAGGATGCTGCTGGCCACCCATTCCACCTCGGAGCGGGCCGTATTGGCCCGGAACAGCTCTACTGCCCCCTCTGGTTTCACCGGCTGGGGCGGCTGGGTGGCAAAGAGTGCTTTTTCCAGATGGAGAAGCGGTTCGTTCTTTCCAGTGCAGCTAGTGACAAGGTGTTCCACCTCACATGGTATCCGTTCCAACTTTGCCAGGTTTATCAATTGATTGGCCGTTCTCCTGGCCGGTGAGAAGATGCCGGAGCCACCTTCATCCTCCTCCAGATGGTCACAGGTCAGGGTGACGGTCAGACTCTCACACTGGACCAGAAGTCGGCGGAGCACCTCACGCTGCTGGGGCGTAAAATCGGTGAAGCCATCCAGCCACAGGTCCTTGCCGGCGGCCCAATGGCACCGGTCCAGTTTTTCCGCTGCACGGGTCAGGCGGTCTCTCGGGTCCAGCGCCGCATTGGCAGCCAGCGCGGTATATTCCCCGCAGATAAGACCCAAATCCCGCAGCTTGTCCCCCTCCACGCCTGGCGTTTCCTGCCCCGCAGTAATGAGGGCCGCCGGGGGGACACAGCAGCTTTTCAGCTCGTCCACCGTCTCCAGCAGAGCCTGGAGAAACGCAGGGCGCCTGGAGGGACGGGCATACACGGTAAGCTGGGAGGATACCGACTTTACCGCATTGTACATAAGCAGCAGCCGCCCGCCTCCGTCCAGCTCCGGCTCTCCCAATCCGCCGGCCTCCTGAAAGACGCGGTTTGCCAAACGGCTGAAGGACAGCACCTCGGCCCCCAAAGAGATCCTGTCTCCGCCAGTCTGACACAGGGCGCGCTCCATTTCGTGGGACTGCTGTTCAGGCACAATGAGCACCTGGGGACGCGTCCCCGATCCACGGCACAGCCGCTCCAGCACCGCCGTAGTCTTACCCACACCGGCGCGGCCCAAGATCAAGTTCAGCATCTGGTCCCCTCCTTTCTTCGTGTGCAGATTTTATCACACGTTCAGCCCTATAAAAGGGACTTCTCTCAGCCGAACGATTTTTGTAAAAAACGCAGCCGCCAAACGGCTGCGTTTTCATAATTGGAAGGATGCGTTATGCCTCCAGCTTGTCTGCACAGATCTGTTTCCCCCCGCGCAGCTCGTCCCACTGGGAAACGACCAGTCCCACCAGGGTCAGACCCGCACCGATCAGGGAGGCGCCGGTGAGCGGTTCGTTCAGCACGATGACCGAGCAGACCATGGTGATGACCGGTGACAGGTAGAGGTACACGCTGGTTTTGACCGGGCCCAGCCGGGTCACTGCAATCCCCCAGGATACAAAGCACAGCGCGGAGGCACCGATGCCCAGATACAACAGATTACCCAGGTAGGCAGGGTTCGTCAGTCGGGACAGCTCCCAGCTGAAATCCATCCCCATGGCGGCTGGAATCATGAAGAGCAGGCCATAGAGGAAGGTGCGGCGCGTGGTCTGCAAAATATTGTAGCCGAAGCGGTCAACCCTCTGCACCAGCATGGAGTAGACCCCCCACAAAGCAGCCGCGACCAGAGCCAGCACGTCGCCTCTCCAGTCTGTAGCCACATTGGACGCACCGTTCAGGCTGATCAGGGCGATGCCGGCCAGCGCAATCAGGAACCCGACGAAGAACCGCAGGCTGGGCCGTTTCTCTTTCCCTGCCCACCAGGCAAAGAGCGCGGTAAATATGGGGGAGGTGCTGATGATGATCCCTACATTGGCAGCTCCAGTGTACGTCAGCGCGATATTTTCAAGCAGGAAATAGAGACAGCCGCCGGTGAGCCCGGCTGCGGCAAAGGTTAATTCCTCTTTCAGGCTGGTCCCCCGCAGCAGCTTGGGGCACAAAGCGTATAAAACCAGCAGACCAAGTATGAATCGGTACACCAAAATTTCAACCGGGGTAAACCCGCGCAGCAATAGTTTGGTTGCGATAAACGTTGTACCCCAGTTTACGATTGTAAACAGCGCCGCCAGGTGGCCGAGCGTATGACGTTCCACTTCAATCCCTCCACATCGTTCTTCCCAGGAACGGTTCCGCCTAATTTGGCGGGTTTCCCATTCCATTTGGCTCACATCAGCCGTTTCTCATACCAGCGGCCACATGGGACTGCGTTGGAGCGTTTGGCACACACAGACTTAGGTATTTGGGGGCACACCGTTTCTCTGCTCTTTGTGACGAGCCATTTTTGTTTTCATCATTATACACCACCATCCGTTCAATTGGAACCCCGTTTCGCTCCCCGGCATTTTTATTCTGATTCCCTGCATTTTTTCACAGTGGTTCGTGTACACTAACCAAATTACAAAAACCTTTCCGATTTTTATTGACAACTTCACAAGACTAGAGTATAGTTTGAATGAAAAGCAGGTTAGCTATATCTAACCTCCTTTTTTAGTCAATAGGTTAGCTTCAGCTAATTAAAAAGGAGGTCCTGACATGATACCACTGACAATGGCGAAACCGGGTGAGCGCGCTACCATTTTGAAAATCACCGGGAAGGACGAGGTACGTCAACATCTGGCAGAACTTGGGTTCGTAGTTGACAGTGAGATTGTGGTGGTAAACCAGATCGCTGGCAATCTGATTGTTCAGGTCAAAGACAGCCGGGTCGCTTTGGACCGTTCGATGGCGAACCGGATCATGATCTGAATGTGGAAAGGAGAAGGCAGAAGATGAAAACTCTGAAAGACGTTAAAGTAGGCGAAACCGTCACTGTGGTCAAGCTCCACGGGGAAGGTGCCGTCAAGCGCCGCATCATGGACATGGGCATTACCCGCGGTGTGGAGATCCACGTCCGCAAGGTTGCCCCTTTGGGTGATCCCATGGAACTGAATCTGCGCGGTTATGAGCTGTCCGTCCGTAAGGCTGACGCGGAGATGATCGAGGTCCAGTAAACATCACGGCTCCAGCGGCCGTCATTTTTTCGTGTTTTAGTTAGTTAACACTAACCAAATGTAAAGCACAAAGAGGAGATTGAACTATGGAATTAAAGATCGCGCTGGCAGGCAACCCCAACTGTGGCAAAACCACGTTGTTCAATGCCCTGACCGGCTCCAACCAGTACGTGGGCAACTGGCCCGGCGTTACGGTTGAAAAAAAGGAAGGGAAACTGAAAGGACACAAGGATGTCATCATCCAGGACCTGCCCGGTATCTACTCCCTCTCCCCCTACACGCTGGAAGAGGTTGTGGCCAGAAGTTACCTGGTCAAAGAGCGGCCTGACGCCATTCTGAACATCGTCGATGGCACCAACATCGAGCGCAACCTGTATCTGACCACCCAGCTCATCGAGCTTGGCATCCCAGTGGTGGTAGCAGTCAACATGATCGACCTGGTTCGCAAAAACGGCGACCAGATTGATTTAAAACGGCTGGGCGACTGTCTTGGCTGTGAAGTGGTCGAGATGAGCGCTCTAAAAGGCGAGGGCGGCATGGCCGCTGCCGAGAAGGCCGTGGCCATGGCCCAGGCCAAGAAGGCCGGTGAGCTGCCCCACGTCTTTACTGGCAGCGTGGAACACGCTCTGGCTCACATTGAGGAGTCCATCACCGGTATGGTCCCGGATCATTATTTGCGCTGGTACGCCATCAAGATTTTTGAGCGCGATGAGAAAATCGGCGGCGACCTGAACCTGTCTGCCGACTTGGCCGCTCACCTGGAAGAGCACATCACCGATTGCGAGAAGGAGCTTGATGACGACGCCGAGAGCATCATCACCAACCAGCGCTACTCCTACATCAGCAAGGTGGTTGACAAGGCCGTGAAGAAGAAGGCTGCAAAGCACAGCCTTTCCATTTCCGACAAGATTGACCGCATCGTCACCAACCGTATTCTGGCCCTCCCCATCTTTGTGGCTATCATGTTCTTCATTTACTCCATCGCCATGGGTCCCTGGGCCGTTTCCATCGGCACCAAGGGCACCGACTGGGCCAACGACGGTCTGTTTGGCGATGGCTACCACCTGTTCGGCATGGGCACCTCCGATTATGAGGAAGATGCCGAGGCGTACCAGCTCCACAGCAATCAGGTTGAGGCGTTTGAAAACGCGGCCGCTGAGCGCGGCGTAGAGCCTGCTGAGGCTGCTGACCTGACCGCTGATATGGACGTCACAAACGAAGAGGGTGAGGTCGAGGAGGTTGTCCCCGTCACGCACTCGGACTACCTGACCGCTGTTGCCGCTCTGGAGGGCGTTGAGGAGCCTGACCCCGCCGAGTACGGTGTCTGGGTTCCCGGCATTCCCGTGCTCATCGAGCGGGGTCTGACCGCTCTGGGCGTTGACGAGGACGGCTGGGTCTTTGGACTCATTATGGACGGCATTGTGGGCGGCGTTGGCGCCGTGCTTGGCTTTGTGCCGCAGATGCTGGTGCTGTTCCTGCTGCTGGCGATTCTGGAGGACGTGGGCTACATGGCCCGTGTCGCCTTTATCATGGACCGTATCTTCCGCCGCTTCGGTTTGAGCGGTAAGTCCTTCATCCCCATGCTGGTTGCGACCGGCTGCGGCGTCCCCGGCATCATGGCCTCTCGTACCATTGAGCAGGACCGCGACCGCAAGATGACCATTATGACCACCGGCTTCATTCCCTGCGGCGCGAAGATGCCCATTATCGGCCTGTTCGCCGGCGCTCTGTTCGGGAAATCTCCCCTGGTTGCTACCTCCGCCTTCTTCATCGGCATCGCCGCCGTGGTCATCACCGGCATCATGCTGAAGAAGTTTAAGGCCTTCGCCGGTGAGCCTGCTCCCTTCGTCATGGAGCTGCCCTCCTACCACGCCCCCTCCGCCAACAACGTACTGCGCGCCACTTGGGAGCGCGGCTGGTCCTTCATCAAGCGCGCCGGCACCGTGATCCTGCTGTCCACCATCATTCTCTGGTTCCTCCAGGGCTACGGCTTCGTGGACGGTGTGTTCCAGGCTGTTGAGGATAACAACCACTCTCTGCTGGCCTCCATCGGCAACGCCATTTCCTGGATCTTCATTCCCCTGGGCTGGGTCGGCAACAAGGCTTGGGTTGCTACCGTTGCCACCTTCACCGGTCTCATCGCCAAGGAGGAGGTTGTCTCCACCTTCGGTACGCTGTATAATGTAGCCAGCGAGCTGGGTGAGTCCGGCAACGTGGAGCTGTGGGCGCTGGTTGCTCAGGACTTCACCGCTCTGACTGCCTACTCCTTCATGATCTTCCAGCTGCTGTGTGCCCCCTGCTTCGCCGCCATGGGTGCCATCAAGCGTGAGATGAACAACACCAAGTGGACCCTGGCTGCCATTGGCTATATGACCGGCTTTGCCTATGTAATTTCTCTGATCGTATATCAGATCGGCGGTCTCATCACCGGCGAGGCCACCTTCAGTGTGTGGACCGTAGTCGCCTTTGCCCTGCTGGCCGGTATCCTTTACCTGCTGTTCCGCAAGGGCTACCAGGACGACGGTTCCGCGAAACATCTGTCCTCTGTGGCCGCTCACGAGGGCAAGTAACGAAAGGAGCTGTGCTTTATGCCCCCTATCATTGGAAACATCATTGTCATCGCGATTCTGGCCGTTGTGGTCTTTTTTGCGGCCCGCTCCCTATACCGTTCCCACAAGCGGGGCGGCGGGTGCAGCGGCGATTGCGGCAACTGCAAAGGCTGCCACTAACTAAGAGACGTTCCCTCTCTCTAAAAAATGCGGGCTGTCCGAACGGACAGCCCGCATTTTTTCTCAAACTTTGGTGTTATTTTGAATGAGGCTCCGTGCCGCACTCCAGCACCACGAGGCCAGCTCCCTCAGACTCCGAACTTGTATGTTCGATTTGATTCAGTCCCGCTCCTGGCCGAAGAACGCCACCGCCACTGTGCCAGGTCCGATATGCGTGCCGATGGCGCCGCCCACGGTCTTGATCTCCAGGTGGTCGGCGTGGCCCTTCCAGATGGCCTCGCTGTCCTCGATGTACTTCTGGAGCAGCACGTCGCTCAGGCCGCTGTAACCCAGGAAATAGGGCCGGTCAAAGTCCACGCCGCCCGCTTCCTCGATCTGCTCAACCAACAGATTGTGCCCCTGCTTGGAGCCTCTGGCCTTACCCAGCAGGACCACCTCGCCGTCCTTGACGGTGACCACAGGTTTAATGGACAGCAGTCCGCCGGCAAGGGCCGCAGTGCGGGAAATCCGCCCGCCTTTTTTCAGGTACTCCAGGGTATCCAGCAGACCGATGACGTGGATGTGCTTTTTTTCACGCTCCAACTCCGCTACGATCTCCTCCACACCCATGCCCTGATCCTTCAGGCGCAGGCCGTACTCCACCAGGCACCGCTCACCCAAGGTCACATTTTCGCTGTCCAGTACATGGACCGCGCCGGGAAACTCTTCCGCGGCGATACAGGCGCTCTGGTAGGTACCGGACAATTTGGAGGACATGGTGATGACAATGGCAACATCCCCCGCCTCCACCACCTTGCGGTAGGCATCCTCAAAGGCGCCGGGGGTCACCTGGCTGGTAACAGGCAGGGTGTCGCTCTCCACCAACTTCTCATAGAATTGGTGGTGGCTCAGATTCACGCCGTCCTCGTAGGAGTCGTTGCCGAAGGTGACCGTCAGCGGCAGGAAGCTCAGATCCTCCCGGCTGCTGTCGATCATATCGGATGCAGAGTCCGTGATAAAATGAATGGACATAGAATGGCTCTCCTTTTTCAAATTTTATCCTGTCGCGTTGCAAACAGGGTTTCCGTCATAGTCTCAAAGTTTTCGTTTAGGCGATCCAGCACCCGATAGAACACCACCAGATCCTCCGGATCTACACCCTCGTCTGCCCGGTTCTGGATCTCGGTGATAATGGGATATATCCGGCTCCAGCGTTCCGCCCCCAGGTCCGTAAGCCGATAGGAGGCATTATACTTTCCGGGCAGACCGGTCTTTTCCACCATGCCGCGTTTCACCAGCGCACTCAGGGTCCGGGAGACCAGCGCCGCGTCCAGGTCACAGCGCTCCACCATCTGACAGAAGGTCCGCTCTCCCCCGTCGGCCAGCTGGTACAGACACAGGGTATCCACCGCTTTCAGGCCAAACTGTCCCATTCCGTCTGTTTTCAGTTTTTGAATATTGCGATGCAGCCGGGACAGGGTCATCGTAAATTTTTCAAATCGGTCCGTCACATACTTCCCTCCCTTTGGGTCTGCACCATCATACCAGCATTTTATTGACCTGTCAACAATTTGTTTTTGAAAATGGCCTGCCCTGTCTCTCGCTCTCGTTTGGCAGGCCGCCCAACCGGGCAGAAAAAGGCGGCAGAAGAGGGTTCTTCTGCCGCCTTGTGGATTTACTCCTTGGGCTTGAGGGTAGAGCCATCCAGCCGCATCAGGTCCACATTGGCCTCGATGCTGCTGATGATGTCGGCGTTGATGTAATCTCTGGCCTGACGGATGGCGTTCTTGATGGCATAGTCATCGGAGGAGCCGTGCGCTTTGATGACCGGCTTACTGATTCCCAGCAGGGCGGTGCCGCCCACCTCTCCGGCATCCATAAGCTTTTTGAACTCCTTCAGTCCGCCGGACACCAGTACAGCGGCCAGCTTCGTGATGAGGTTTTTCTTGAACATGGCTTTCAGGTTATGGGCCAGAAACAGGCCGGTACCTTCCATGGTCTTGAGGAAGATATTCCCTGAGTACCCGTCAGACACCAGTACATCCACCGCGCCCTCCACAGCCTCGCGGGCCTCGATATTGCCAACGAAGTTGATGCGCCCG
This sequence comes from Lawsonibacter sp., assembly GCA_020025455.1. GTDB lineage: Bacteria > Bacillota > Clostridia > Oscillospirales > Oscillospiraceae > Lawsonibacter. The sequence goes on from JAHHSC010000006.1 coordinate 17,721, forward strand.
GCCTTACCGGCCTCCTCCAGCATGGGATAGACCGTGGTCTGAAGGCTGGTGCCCTTGGAGGGTTCCACACCGATGTTCAGAAGCCCTACTTTGGGGCTTGGACGACCCAGCACATGCTCGGCGTAGTAGGAGCCCATATAGGCAAACTGGAGCAGGTACTCAGGGGGGCACTCGGCGTTGGCCCCGCAGTCAATGAGGACCGTGCCGCCGCTGCCGGAGGGAACCACGGGGGCCATGGCGGCCCGGCGAATGCCCTTGATGCGCTTGACCACCAGGGTGGCACCGGACAGCAGAGCACCGGTGGAACCGGCGGATACAAAGGCGTCGCCCTCGCCGTTTTTCAGCATGGTAAGACCAACCGTCAGAGAGGAGTCCTTCTTGTCACGGAACGCCCGAGCCGGGTTATCCTCCATCTCCACGACCTGGCTGGCATGAACGATCTCTACACCGGCAGGCAGGTCCTTGATTCCGTTCTTCTCAAGGGTCTCCAAAATGACCTCGCCAATGCCAACCAGCACCACGTTCACGCCGTACTCCCTGTTGGCCTGGATAGCACCCATGACAGGGGCCTGAGGCGCATGATCGCCGCCCATAGCGTCTACAATGATTTTCATACGTTCGCTCTTCTTTCTTAAAATCAGTCGATGTTCAGCTCAGCAAACTTCTCAAGGGCGCGTTTGGAGATTTCCGCGTTTTTGTTGCGTTTTCCTTTTACCTTGTACCCCAGCGGAGGGATCAGACCGAAGTTCACGTTCATAGGCTGGAAGTTGACCACACTGGGATCGCTGACATAGAGGGACATGGCGCCCATGGCGGTCTCACGCGGGAAGTCCACAGGTTCCAGTCCCTGAATCCGGTGGGCCAGCTCAATGGCGGTCAGACAACCGGAGGCCGTTGACTCCACATAGCCCTCCACGCCGGTGATCTGCCCGGAGAACATGATCCGCTCCTGCCCCTTTACCCGATAGTAGCGGTCCAGCAGACGGGGAGAATCAAGGAACGTGTTCCGATGCATCACGCCGTAGCGGATGTACTCGGCGTTTTTCAGCGCGGGGATCATGGAGAACACCCGCTTCTGCTCAGGCCAGCGCAGGTGGGTCTGGAAGCCCACGATGTTATAGATGGAGCCCTGGGCGTTATCTCGGCGGAGCTGGACCACCGCGTAAGGCTCCTTGCCCGTCTTAGGGTCCTTCAGACCAACGGGCTTCAGGGGGCCGTAGCACAGGGTGTCGTGTCCGCGGCGTGCCATGACCTCCACCGGCATACAGCCCTCAAACACGCCGTGCTGTTCCTCAAAGCCGTGGACCTCCGCCTCCTCGGCGGTCGTCAGCGCCTCCCAAAAGGCATCGTACTCCTCCCGGGTCATGGGGCAGTTGATGTAGTCGGGGGTACCGCGGTCATACCGGGAGGCAAACCAGGCGCTGTCCATGTCTACGCTCTCAAAGGTGACCAGGGGGGCAGCGGCATCAAAGAAGTTCAGGTACTTACTGTCGGGGAACAGCTTGGCGATGGAGGCAGAGAAGTCCTCCGAGGTGAGGGGGCCGGTGGCGATAATCACGTTGCCCTCCTCCGGAATCTGGGTAACCTCGCCCTCCACCACGGTGATATTGGGGTGATTACGAATTTTCTCCGTAACGGCCATGGCAAAGGCATGCCGATCCACAGCCAGTGCCCCGCCAGCTTCTACCCTGTGGGTGTCCGCACACTCCAGGATAAGGGAGTGACAGCGGCGCAGCTCTTCCTTTAAAAGACCCACAGCGTTCTCGATTTGGTCAGAGCGCAGGGAGTTTGAGCATACCAGCTCGGCAAAATACTCCGTGTGGTGGGCAGGGCTCATCTTCTGGGGCTTCATCTCGCGCAGCTCAACGGGGATTCCTCGCTGGGCCAGCTGCCAGGCTGCCTCACTGCCGGCCAGACCGGCCCCGATGACAATAACAGGTTCCATTCCGATTCCTCCTTCGGTACAGCTCAGGCGTTCTCTGCCTTCTTGGCGGCAGTCTTTTTGGTGGTTGTTTTCTTCGTAGTGGTCTTTTTAGCGGCAGCTGTTTTCTTTGCCGCCGGCTTCTTTGCAGCCGTCTTTTTGGCGGCAGTTGTTTTCTTTGCCGCAGGCTTCTTAGCGGTCGTCTTTTTGGCGGCGGCCTTTTTCTCAGCGGGCTGCTCAGCCGTCTGGGTCTCCTGGCCCTCTTCTGCCTTTGGCTGGGGTTTTCTCCAGCCGCCGCGCTTCTCCTCGGGCGTGAAGTTGGCGCACTTCTCGTTGATGCAGTAGGCCTTCTTAGCGCCTCTGCCTGCCTTTTTGAACATGGTGTCGCCGCAGACGGGGCAGGTGTCCTTTACAGGTACGTCCCACGTCCAGAAGTCACAGGGGTTTTTCTCCTTGTTGTTGCGGTGCTCACAGCAGTAATAGACATACTGTTTCTTGGACTCCTTGCCCTTTCCGGTCCGCTTGAGCAGGCGGCCGCCGCACTTGGGGCACTTGCCGGGCATCTCAATGACCAGGGGCATGGTGAAGTCACAGTCAGGCCATCCGGGGCAGGCCAGGAACCGGCCAAACCGGCCGGATTTGACCACCAGGTTTCGGCCGCACTGGGGACAGATCTCCTGGGAGATCTCCGGTCGGATGCGGTAGTCGCCGCTCTCCTTCTCCTGGGTCAGAGGGGCAGCGGCGTCCTGAAGTTCCCGGTCAAAGGAGTTGTAGAACTCGCTGAGCATCTGCCGCCAGTCGATGGTCCCCTCCTCCACCTGGTCCAGCTGGGCCTCCATTTTGGCGGTGAAGGTGGTGTCCACGATGTCCTGGAAATGCCGCTCCAGCAGCAGCACGACCACTTCGCTGAGGGGGGTAGGCTTCAGCGCCTTGCCCTCCTTCACCACATATTCCCGGTTCAGAATGGTGGCGATTGTGGGGGCATACGTGGAGGGGCGGCCGATGCCCTTCTCCTCCATGGCACGGATGAGGCTGGCCTCAGAATACCGTGCGGGAGGCTGTGTAAAGTGTTGATCCTTCACAATATTTCTGCCAACCAGCGGCTCGCCCTCTTTCAAATCGGGCAGCGGCGATGTCTTTTCGTCCTCGTTTTCGTCCTTCCCCTCCTCATATACGGCGGTGAAGCCGGAGAATTTCAGGGAGGAATGGCTGGCTCGGAAGGTATAGCCTGAATTCTCCACCTCAATGGACAGGCTGTCGTAGAGGGCGTTTGCCATCTGGCAGGCCAGGAACCGGCTCCAGATGAGCTTATAAAGCTTGTACTGCTCAGCCGTCAGGCTCTTCTTGATCTCGTCGGGGACCAGGCGCACATCGGAGGGGCGGATGGCTTCGTGGGCGTCCTGAGCGTTCCCCTTGGCCTTAAAGCGGCGGGTCTCGGTGGGATAGTAGCTGCTGCCGTAGCGCTGGAGGATGAAATCCTTGGCTGCGGCCAGGGCCTCCTCTGAAAGTCGCAGAGAGTCGGTACGCATATACGTAATCAGACCCACAGTTCCCTCTCCGTCGATGTCCACGCCCTCATAAAGCTGCTGCGCAATGGACATGGTGCGGGCAGGGGTCATGTTCAACTTGCGTGAGGCCTCCTGCTGGAGGGTGGAGGTGGTAAACGGGGGCGCAGGCTGGCGGCGCTTCTCCTGACGCTTCACCTTGGAGACGGAATACGAACCCTGGCTGACCGCGGCCGCCACGGCCTCTGCCTCCTCTTGGCTGTGGAGCTCTATCTTTTTGTCTCTGCCGTAGAACTGGGCCTTGAATGAGCCGAGATTGGGGCGCACACGCTCCAGCTCCGCCTCGATGGACCAGTATTCCTGGGGTTCAAACGCCTGTATCTCTTTTTCCCGCTCCAAAACCAGCCGGGTTGCCACGGACTGGACCCGTCCGGCCGACAGGCCGCGGCGGATGTTCTTCCACAACACGGGGGACAGCTTGTAGCCCACGATGCGGTCCAGGATTCGGCGGGCCTGCTGGGCATCCACCAGCTTCTGGTCGATTGCCCTGGGCGAGGCGATAGCCTCCGTGACCACATTCTTGGTGATTTCGTTAAAGGTGACCCGATAGGTCTTTTCATCCGGGATTCCCAGCAGCTCTTTCAGATGCCAGGAAATGGCTTCGCCCTCCCGGTCCGGGTCGGTTGCGAGATACACATTCCCGCTCTTTTTGGCGGCCTTCTTCAGGTCACTGATCACATCCTCTTTGCCCTTAATCGGCTGGTAATCCGGTTCAAAGCCGTTGTCAATATCCACGCCCATCTTGCTCTTGGGCAGATCGCGGACGTGACCCATCGATGCGATGACCTCATAGCCGGGGCCCAGATACTTGCCAATCGTCTTGGCCTTGGAGGGTGACTCCACGATAACCAAATCATGCTTTGTTGCCATTTGACAACCTCCAAAATTTATTCTCACGGCGCCCGTAGGACGCCTGTATTTTACTCTTCCAATTCCACCAGAGAGGCAAACCGCCGCCCTGCTTTCTCTTCCACCAGCCCCTGTACCTGGAGCATGGTCATGGCGGACAGAACTCTGCGTGTGGGGATCTGCGTCAGCTCCACCAGCTCGTCTGCCGTCCTGGTCTTACTGCCCAGGCCGCTGAGAATGGCCAGCTCATCATCTGTGAGCTGCTCCTTCTGCTCCGCCCTGGAAATTTTTCTTCGCTGCGGCACATCTGGTTCGGGCGGTGGTGCCGATTCCTTTTGTTTCGGGGCCGCTCTGCGCTCCCGCTCCTGCTGCGCATCCTCCAGCCGCGCTCGGGCAGCTTCGGCGCTCATGGAGTTTGCTCTGGACAGTTTTACCGGGAACCGGTCCTGATACTCCTCCAGAATGTCCGTTCCTTTTGTAACCAGCTTGGCTCCCTGCTGAATCAGCAGGTTGGTGCCTTGGCTCATGGGTGCATCCAGCGCTCCGGGGATCGCAAACACGTCTCGATCTTGGTCCAGCGCATGGTTCACCGTGCTCATGGTGCCGCCGAAGGGGCGGCACTCCACGGCCAGCACGCCAAGGGCAAGGCCGCTCAAAACACGGTTTCGTCTTGGGAAGTGGTACCCCAAGTGGGGCGTGCCCGGCGGATACTCGGAAATCAGCGCACCCACTGCGGCTACGTCCTCCATCAGATAGCGGTTTCGAGGCGGAAACGGGATATCCAAGCCGCCCGCCATCACGGACACCACCGGTCCACCCGCCTTAAGCGCGCCCCGAATGGCACAGGAGTCCAGGCCCTCGGCCATGCCGGAAATCACCAGCGCACCCCCAGCCGTCAGCTCCATGCCGAACTGTTCCGCGTACTTCTCCCCGTAGGGCGTAGCCTGTCTGGCCCCCACGACCGCAATGGCGGCCTCCTCATCAAAGTGGAACATTCTTCCTTTGATGTAGAGCACCAGCGGTGGATCGCTCAGCTGCCGCAGCCGCTGTGGGTAGTCCGCATCCTGAATGGTCATGATGTGCAGCCCCAGCCGCTCGCAGTCGCCCAGAATTTTTTCTGGAATTTCAAGGTTCTTGTCCTGAAGTGCCTGCCGCCGATTGGGCCGCAGGTCCAGCCATTCATACTCCTCCGCGTCCGCGTAGTAGATCCGCTCCGGGGTAACAAAGTGGTCCAACAGCGTCAGCGCATCCCTGGTATCCAGCCCTCTCCGGGTTGTGAGCCATAGCCAGTATTTTAACGCCGTCATGGGAGAACCCCCTTGTCTTTTCTAGTAAACAGATTTCGCTTTGCAAATCGCCCTTTCCACACTATGGGAATGGGGGAATGTCCCCTCTATGTCCGGGCCATCTGCCTCCGTTCAGCACGCATACAGTCTGCCGTAAACACGGCTTGCCGCCCTGCTAGTTTATCTTGCCATTTCCCACAGAACCACCGCCGCGGCCACCGCCGCGTTCAGGGATTCGCAGCGCTCCCTCATGGGAATTTTAAGGGTCTTGCTGCTCAGGTTGAGCAGCTGGTCAGAGATGCCTCTCCCCTCGCTGCCGATGACCACAGCGGCCCTCCTCAGGTCAGCCTGCCGCACATCTACGGTATCCTCCCGCAGAGCGGTGGCGTAGAGGGGCAGATTGGAGCGTTCCAGTAAGCCGGGCAGCTCCTCCGCTCCCACTTCATAGACGGGCAGTCGGAAACAGGCCCCCATGGTGGAGCGAACTGTTTTCGGGGAAAAGGGGTCTGCACAGCCGTTGACCAGGATCAGGCCATCGGCACCCAGCGCATCGGCGGTGCGCCATATCGTGCCTACATTACCCGGGTCCTGGACGCCGTCCAGCACCAGATACCGGCTGCCGGGCAGAACGGAAGGGGCGTTTAAATCCGGGATTCTGCCCACAAAAAGCACACCCTGAGGGGTCTTTGTATCGCAGAGACTCCGCAGCAGGTCGTCTGGTACCTCCACGCGGCGAATCTGCTCTGGGAGCGCAAGCTCGTTTCCCTGGGCGGTCACCACAGCAGTCAATTCCATTCCGGCCTTGAGCGCCTCCGCCAGCAGTTTAGGCCCCTCGCCGGTAAACTCACCGCAGGTACGACGGTGTGCGCGCGAAGTATTCAGTTTTCTGACATGGACAGCCAGGGGGTTCTGTCGGCTGGTAATTCGTTCCATCACAGCAGCTCCAATTTCCGTATGTCGTAGTTTCCGCCCAGCACCACCATGCTGTCACCATCTTGAAACACAAAGTCTCGGTTTGGTGAAATGTTCATCACACTGTCCCGGCGGACCGCAATGATGGTAATATGGTATTTAGGCCGAATATCCAGCTCAAGGATGCTCCTGCCCACCCAGGTGACTGGCACACGCCGCTCGGCGATGGAATACTCGTCCGACAAGTCGATAAAATTCAGCATATCCCCATTGGCAAGGTTGTGGGCCAGTCTCAGGGCCATCTCCTGCTCCGGGAAAACCACCAGGTCGGCACCGATCTTCTCCAGCACCTTCCGGTGGACCGCGCTGTTGGCCTTGCTGACTACGCGGGGCACACCTTGATCCTTCAGATTCATGGTGATCAGGGCACTCTCACCCACATCCTCAGCCAGCGCCACCACAGCGCAGTCAAAGTTTCGGGCACCCAGCGTGCGAAGGACCTCAGGGTCCCGGGCGTCCCCGGTCACAGAATGGGTGACCAAATCGGCGACAGCCTGGACACGTTCCGGTCTGGCATCCACCGCCAGCACCTCGTTGCCCAGCTTAGAAAGCTCCACCGCCAGGGCGCTCCCGAATCTGCCCAGGCCAATTACCAGAAAGCTTTTCACGATACTTACTCCTTTTTGGCTTCATTCAGCCGATCATAATATCGACGGTGGGGTACTCCAGTTTACTCTCCATCCGCCGGGTCAGAAATGCAATGGAAAAGGTGAGCACGCCCACACGGCCCAAATACATACACAAAATCACGATGATGGAACTTCCCGCACTCAGCGCAGTGGTGACGCCCATGGAAAGACCCACCGTACCCAGCGCAGAGGCGATCTCGTAGGCTCCGTTCAAAAACGGGACTCCATCGATCAGGGAAAGGCCCATCGTGCCCACGACCAGCAGCATCAGAATGGACATGGCCAGCGTCATGGCATCCAGCACACGGCGGGCCGGAATGGTGCGCTCACGAATGACCACCTGTTCCCTGCCATGCAGGCTCTCCCACAAAGTCAGCAGCAGCACACCGGCCGTCACGGTCTTGACGCCACCGGCAGTGGAGCCGGAGGAGCCACCCACCAGCATGAAAATAATGCCGAGAACCGCGGAGTTGTCGGTCAGGCCGCCCTGGTCCAGGGTGGCATAGCCGGCCGTACGCAGGGTTACCGACTGGAAGAGGGCATTGAGCACCTTATCCCCTGTGCCCATGCTGCCCAGGGTAGCGGGGTTGTCCCACTCAAACCAGAGCACCGCCAGAAAACCGGTCAAAATCAGGCCGGCGGTAATGCCAAGCACCAATTTCGTGTAAAGTGAAAATCGTTTCCAATGCTTGTTTTTCAGAATATCTTCCCAGACAAAGAAGCCCAGGCCGCCCACCACAATGAGGAACATGATGACCCCAAGCACCAGCGGGTCATCCTGGAAGCCAGCCAGACTGGAGAAGGGGCCGGTGTAGCCGCCCATCAAGTCAAATCCACCGTTGCAGAACGCAGAGACCGAATGGAAGATGCCAAACCAAAGTCCCTTTCCAAACCCGAAGATGGGGATGAACCTTGCGGCCAGCAGCAGCCCGCCGATTCCCTCCAGCAGAAATGTGCCCGCCAGTGCACGGCGCACCACCCGGACCACACCGGCGGTATTGGATAGGTTCATGGCGGAGGCCATCATCATACGCTGCGACAGACCAATGCGGCGGCGCAGAGCCAGGGACACCAGGGTCATCAGACTGACAAAGCCCAGGCCGCCAAGCTGGATCAGCACCAGCACTACTACTTGGCCGAACGCAGTCCAGTGGAGAAAGGTGTCCACCTGAGCCAATCCTGTCACGCAGGTTGCCGAGGTAGCGGTGAACAGGCAGGTAAGCCACGGCGTCCACTCCCCCGACTTAGCGGAGATGGGCAGGTGCAGCAAGCAGGTACCCGCCACAATGATCAATGCAAAGCCCAGAGCGATCATGCGCGTTGGATTCAGGTGTTTTTTGCTCTTGGGCACTACCGTTCTGCTCAAAGTATGACCTCCTTATCGGTCACAGGGTCTTGTTGTTTTCTTACCTTAATATAAGACAAGTATAACATAGGTCTTTCTAATAATAAAGGTATCGTCCACGCTTGTCAAGCCGCTGTTCCGCCCCGCCTCCCCTGATCCCGTTCACGTTCGTCCTATTCCTCTTCTTTTCGTCTGGACAATCAGAGGATTTTTCTGTCAACGTGCAAAAACGCCGCACAGACATCTTTGGAACGTCTGTGCGGCATTTTACTTAGTTCAGAAAATCTTTCAGCTTCTTGCTGCGGGAGGGGTGACGCAGCTTTCTGAGGGCCTTGGCCTCGATCTGACGGATACGCTCACGGGTCACGTTGAACTTCTGCCCCACTTCCTCCAACGTGTGAGGCTGGCCGTCATCGATGCCGAAGCGGAGCTTCAGCACCTGCTTCTCTCGGTCGGTCAGCGTATCCAGCACCTCCAGCAGCTGCTCCTTCAGCAGGGTGAAGGAAGCGGCCTCGGAGGGCTCAGAAGCATCCTCATCCGGAATGAAGTCACCCAGATGGCTGTCCTCCTCCTCACCGATGGGGGTCTCCAGGCTCACAGGCTCCTGGGCGATTTTCAGGATCTCACGGACACGCTCCACGGGCATCGCCATCTCCTCGGCGATCTCCTCAGGGCTGGGATCGTGGCCCAGCTCCTGCAGCAGCTG
>JAHHSC010000060.1 GCA_020025455.1 Lawsonibacter sp.
GCGCCGAGGGAGGCAGCGCCCACCATGTCCGGCGTGTAGTCCCCCGCCTGGGGCAGTACCGCTCCGGACCGGCCATGAAACGATATAACGCCGCCTTCTACCGACACTTCGGCCCATTTTTTCGCCTCTGCGGCGGCATTCTCCGCCGCTGCGCGGTCCGCTTTCGCCTCCGCGGCGTGTACCATGGCGTGGTCTGCCTTCTCCCTTGCGTTCTCTGCTCCCCTCCGGGCTTCCTCGGCAAACCCCTCCGCGCGTGAGGCCGCGCCGGCCAGGTTCTTCATGTCCCCCCGGAGCGACTGTACCTCGGAGAGGGCGTTGGCTGCGTTGGCTGCAATCTGTTCCTGGGCAGACAGGGGAATATCCGGCAGAATGTCGCTCACCGCACCGGCCCGGGTCACGGTGAAGGAGACCACGTTGGTAACAATCCGCACCGCAGGTGTTCCGCTTGTCTGTTCACAGCCGTGCACCCATACCTCCCAGCGGCCGGAGGCCAGATCCAGACCGGCCGCCCGATCCTCCACCAGTTCCGTCTCAAAGGTCCGGCCCTGCTCATCGCGCAGATGGAGCCACCGGTCCAGCAGCGCCCACTCATCGGAAAAGGTCAGCTTGGCCGTGATGTAGCCTACGCTGTCCGACAGCAGCACCTCCGGTGCAAAGGCGGCCAGCCGCTGTCCCTTCACCTCAAATTTCAGTTCCACTCTCGCACCTCCTTATGCTCCGTTCTGGCTGCCCTTCAGAATGGCTGCCACCGACTGGGCCAGCTCATCCAGCGGTCTGCCCACCGCGCGGCACGCACCGTCCAGCATGACCACCTGGCCGGGCAGCCCGGCAATTTTAGGCTCCGCGCCCGCCTGCTCGGCGGTGACGTGGTGGGGATTGCTGGTGTTTGCTGTGTGTCCGGTGAGGGCAATGACGTCTGCTTTCCGCTCCCCCTGCCGATTCACCTCCGGAACCAGCGTCTGATTGAGGTAGTCCCTGGTTTCGTTGTGCAGGGCCTGAATGTTCGTTCTGGCCTGCACCTCGCTCTGGACACAGGGGGGAAAATCCTCCGCCCTGGTCCAGTCTTTTTTAAATTCAAGTCCCGTGATTGCCACGGTTCATCGCTCCTTTCCCATGATCCTGTAGTAGACCCTGGCCGATACAATGGCCAGATCGGCTCCCGGCTCCTGGTTGCTCAGCGTCATGGAGAAGTGTCGCACATGGCGGCAGCCGGGCTTCCGCTTGGCCGCCACCGCATACCGGGGCATCTCCAGATTGTAGTAACCCAAAATGCTCTCACCCAGCGCCATCCGCTGGCAGCTCTTCTTCCAGGTAGACAGGTCGGTCCGGTCGTACCGGCTCTCATAGTCGGTGTCGTAGCGGATTTTGATGTTGGACATGGTGTCGCTTCGGGTCGCAAAGTCCACCTCCACCACATCCTTCAGCCTGTCATAGGTGCCAAAGTTGGTGGTGGGGAACTGGTAGAGCTTGTCGATGCCCGCCCCATAGTCGCTGAAATAGCGGCCCATCCGGGTCACTCTGCCCTGGCGGTCCAGGTGGAGTGTGCAGTTGTTCCCATCCCGGAAAAAGCACACCGGCCGCAGCTGCGTCTGATAGTACCAGCATGGCTTCTCCATGCCGCTGACCAGATAGTCCCACAGATAGGCGTGTCCGTTGGCGCACAGCCAGTACCGGTTTCCGTCATCCCAGCTCACCGCCGTTTTCCCGGTCCGCACATCCCCTAAAAGCCCGTTTTTTCCGTCCCCGTTCACGTTGAGGCTGATGCACTCCACGTTGTTTTCATAGGCGGCACTGCTGGACCGAATGACATGTACCCCCTGGTAGGTGTTGCAGAATACCAGGTTGTTCTCAATGAGCTGCACCGTCCGGGGGAGGTCGCACCCCACCTTATTGTTGATGTCGGTGTAAGTGAACAGAGGGATTTTTCGGCCGCTCACCTCGTCCAGCGAGAAGTCCAGCTTTCCTACGCTGTGCTCCTTGAGCACAATGGTGTCACTGTACTGCCGCCCAAAGCCGCTCACAGGGTCCTCCGTATCCCCCACCAGGTTGTAGGCGGTCATAGGGAAGTAGCCCGGGTCCATGCTGAGTTCATCGTTGACATTCCAGAATACGGCGTTTGGCTGCTTTGTGGAGCCCGCCAGCAGAATACAGATGCTCCGCATCCCGCCCGCCACCAGGGCGTAGGTGCAGTCCATGATCGAGGCCACTGCCTCCGTGTCGGCCTTTCGGTAGGTGATTTTCACCGTGTTGTTGGTGGGCGGTTCTGTGACCGGGGGCGCCGTTGTGAAGGTCACGTTCCCCTCTTTCAGGTCCACCCTGTAATCGGTCCCTTCTTTTTTCACCTGCTCGTCCACCTTCACCTCCACCACGCAGTCGATCTCCCCCACCGGCAGCTTGTAGGCCTTGGTGTTGCTCTTGGCGTTATACCAAATGATTTTGTCGGCGCTGAGGCGGTTTTCCGGCTGGTAGAGGTCCCCGCCGCCCGTGACCGGGTCGCTGTTGATGGCGACCACGGGCACGTGGGCGATCTCGGTCACGGAGACCGCCTTGAATCGGACCTCCTCGCCGGGCTGATACGCAATGCGGAAAAATCCGCCTCGGTTTTTGTAGAACAGCCAATCCAGATACCGGAAGAAGGTCCCCGGGTTCTCCGGCACCCCGCCGCACAGCTCGGTGAGCTCCATTCCATCCTCCCCGGGCGGTCCATAGTAGAGCTTCCCGCCGATATGGAAAAAGGCGTTGTCCCAGAACAGCTCACTCCAGCAGGCGAAGCCCTCCCCTCTGCCGGTGTCGCTGTTGAGCCACTTTTGGCCGTCCCGGCTCTGTAATACGCCGTTCTCCCACCAGAGGTTTTTCATATTTGGGGACTGATCCGGGGGCAGCCGGTACTCCAGCTCCCGCAGGTTCAGACCGCCGGTGAGCTTGGGATATTCCACCACCCGCCGCCCGTTGGCGGCCGGATAACGCAGTCTCATTTCCTCACCTCACTGAAAAAACCGGTAGGCGTCGGCCACGGGCCGCACCTCGGCGGTGAGCCCCGCCCCCATCCCGGCCAGCTTGTCCGCATACTTGTTGTGGAACAGGGCGCACAGATAGGGGTCATCCCGGTCCACCAGAAAGGCCGCCACATAGAAGGGGATGGCGTAGTGGGTCTCCGGTGCGTTGTCCAGCGCGTCGCTGTCCTGGGGCCGCTCATTCAGCAGCATGGGGTAGCGGTCATACTCCAGGGCGTAGTCCCCGTCCTCCTCTTTGGGCAGGATGAGACAGCGCTTTCCCTGAAGCATATAGCAGTTGGTGTGAACGATGCCGCCCGTCCCCCCTTTGACGATGCTGCCCGTCCTCAGCTGGTAGAAATCCCCGGGCAGCTCGTAGCGCACCGTGCTGCCCGTCTCCTCTCTGGGCAGACTTCCCAGCCGCAGCACAGCGGGGATTTTCTTTGCCCCGGTGGCAATCTCCATCATGGCGTCATTCACAAGGCTGGGGATGCGGTTGAGGTAGTCCTGCTGGTTGTTGTAGGACCCCTCCACCCGCGCACCCGCCACAGAGTACTGGTCCAGCAGCTTCAGCACCTGGTCCCGCACCTGTCCGTAGTTCATCCAGATCACTCCTTCCCTTCCACGGGGCGGACCGTTCTCGGTCCGCCCCGGTTCTGTGGTTACGCCCCGGCGTTCACCTTGGTCGCACCGTGATAAAAAATGGCATCGGCCTTGTTGTTCAGCACAAAGGCATCATAGACGATGCGGCCCTCAACCAGCCAGCCGGAGATGCCGGGGGGATCGGTATGGACCTTGTAGCTCTCCAGCTGTTTGGGGGCGCAGCAGGCCAGGGGGTGGGTCAGGATAAAGGAGCAGCCCTCTGGCAGACGGGAGGCGGGTACCTTCACAATGCGGGTACCGTCCACCTCACCCATGACGCCCTTCATAGCCATCTGCTGGCTCAGATCGCCGTACTTCATAAAAGAGGCATCCTGTTTAAGCAGGTTGGCGAACTTGTAGGAGCACAGACACACGCGGCCGGAGTCGGGCACACTGGCGTTGCCCAGCACCTCCTGGGCGTTTAGCAGCAGCTCGTAGGCGTTACTCTTGGTGGGGGCCGTAGTCGCGGAGTGGCCGTCCTTGGCGCAGGCCGCAACGGCCAGCTTCTTGAACACATAGGTGTCGTACTCAGGTACGCACACCAGCTTCAGCTGCCGATCCAGTGCCTTGCCCGCATCCATGGTCATCTGGGTCTGGTTTTTGTCCCCTCGGTCAATGACAAAGGTGAAGGAGCGGTCACGGGTGACGGTCAGCTCCTGCACGCTGTTGCCCAGGTCGGTGGGGGTTCCGTAGCGGTTGGCGCCGGTGCGCTTGTAGTCGTTCATGGCCACGGTGGGCAGACTGTACACGTTTACCGTGCGTACGCCCTTAAACTCAAACTCCTGGCTGGTGACCAGCTGGGCCTGAGAGACCAGATCGAACCGCTCGTCGATCTTGGAGGCGTACTTGCTTGCATAGTTGGTAGTTGCCATATCATTCATCCTTTCTTGTTACCACTGGTCCAGTTCCAGACCACTGAGAAAATCATCCTTGGGGGCCTTCTGCACGCCGCCCTGTCCGGACACCGCACCCACAGGGGCGCGGTATGCCGCTTCCTGGTTCTGCCGGTGGATTTTGTCCTCCCGCGCCGCCTGCGCGGCCTGCTCTTCCCAGGCCGCGGTCAGCTCCGTTCCGTTTGCCCAGGCGTCTGCCACCTGGTCGGGCAGCTCCTCCACCTCGGGGTGTTTCTGGGCAAACTGAGCCGTCTCCTGTTCCAGGTCCCGCTCCTCTTTCATCGCTTCCATGTTCTCACCTCCTCATCCCTGTTTTCGGGCCGCCAGCTTTACGCCCCGTCTGGCCCACCGGTCCATGCCGCCGTAGCGGGCCTGCATACTGGAGGGCAGCTGTCCCACCAGCTCGTCCCCGTCTTTCGGTTCCGATCCCCCGCCTATCCCGGCGGGCACCTCGTCCAGGGTCCGCAGCTGTTCCAGCAGCTCCCGCTTCCGGGGGATCAGCTTGTCAGGCAGCCGCTCCAGATACTGCACCACATCCAAAATCCCGTCCCGGCGCAGGTTGTCCAGCGTCTGGGTCATGGCGATCTCGGAGAAATAGGTGGACGCGCCCACATCAATCCGCATATTGAGGCTGATGTGCTTGAGCTTACCGAAGTCAAACTCCTCCTTCACCCGGCGCACCGTCTTGGTGGTCCTCATTCGGCCGGTAACCGGGTCCAGTATGGGCGCTCCCGTGCCGTCGGTCTGGACTTCCTCCATCTCGCGCTCCACCACCACGGGCCTCACCCCGTAGTAGGTGGCCATCATGTCAGGCAGAATGGTCCCAATGTCCTCGGTCCACTCGTGGATGCCCGCCCGAATGTTCTCCAGGGGCACCTCCGCGTTGGTCTGGAGCACCATGAGGGCGGACGTGTTGTCAGGGCGCACATTGCCCATCTGGGCATCCGTTGCGCCCAGGCACTCCTTGGTGTAGCTCATCGCCTTGTCAATGAGGGCAAAGATCTGGCTGCTCATCTCGGCGGGCTGCAAATTCGCCGCCACCTGGCCGATCCCCTGACCGGGCTGAAGCCCGTGAACCGCAACCGCCTGGCCCACCTCGTTGGTCCAGCTGGAGATCAGATCGGCGTTGTACACCGTCTTGGGGAAGGCCATCAGCTGCATATGCCGCATGGCGGTGGCAAACATGGAGTTAATAAAAATCTGGTTTGGGATCAGGCCGGTAACCAGGGCCCTTCCGTGGTACTGGTTCTTCTGCCGCTCCCAGTTGCCCCAGGCCACGGGATAGAGGGCAAGTCCGGTGTCCACATCCTCGTAGATCACGGCGTCTCTGGTGGCCTTGGTGACGTGTACCGTGGTCACCTGCTCCACGGTTTTGCGGCCTAAGCGGTCTTTTTTATCCACATTTTTGCTGACTTTTGTGTACAGCAGAACATAGAGTGCCTTTCCCGTGGCCTCGTCTGCCTCCAGCTCCACCTTGCCGCCGGAGCCGGGGAACAGGTGGTTCTCCCCGTCCGCCTGACTGGGTCCGGGGTTGCCGAAGCGTTCCGCCTCTTTCCGCAGCATCTCCACGGGGGCGCGGCCCACCAGCAGCACATAGGGCTGTTCCTGCACCCGGTGGTCGGCCGGGTTGCCGAACATCACGTTGATGCCATCCACCAGCTCCATTTTGATCTCCCCCCGGTAGTCACCGAATGCCCCGCCGTAGGGGCGGGCCTGGGGGTCAAAGTAGAAGTGGGCGCAGTAGTCGCCGGTCTGGGCCCCGTCGAAGAGGGCCTCGCGCACCCGGTAGTCAAAGCGCAGCTTGTCCAAAAGCCCGGTCACCGCCGCGTTGACAAACTCCGCCGCCTGCCCCTGGGGGTCCACCTGCCCGTCCCCGGCGTAGTAGGCCATGGGCTCATACCGCAGGGCCACGCCGGAGCTGGTCAGGGACGCAATAAACAGGCTGGCCACCCGCTTCAAAATGTTGAAGGTGGGCTTGGGAAGTCCCCGCATGGCGGGGGTGTCCGGCAGGTGGAGCCACTGGTTGCCCACAAAAAACTCCGTGTTGGTCTCCACCAGATCGTACTGGCTGGGGGTGAGCCTGGTGTTGTAGCGCCGCCCCTCCTCATAGAGCCGCCAGGCCATAGGGCTGTCGTTTTTCTTCACCGGTTCTCATCCCCCTCATCGTCCAGCAGGCCATAGGCCCGCTCCACCGAGTAGTTCTGGAGCTGACGGAAGGCCGCCTGCTCCCGGCTCAGCTGCGCTCTCTCCCGGTCGCCGGGCAAGCGGGCAGCGCCCCCTCTGGAGGCCCTGCTGCCCAGCCAAAAGCCCAGGGCCAGCAGACCCAGAACCGTCACGGCTCCAGCTCCCCCAAGAATAAACGTTGTCATCTGTGCTCCTTTCTGTGACAGGCCCCGCCTGTCACCCGTAAACCTCATACATCTCCCCGCCCAGAAAGGCGTCCTCCCGCCTCTGGTCCTGCGGTTCCTCCTCCCCCCAGGACCAGAGCAGGAAGCTCAAAGCCTGCGAGGCCGCATCCACCATGTCGTCGTGCTTTCCGGCGGGAAAGGCAGTGAACTGGTCCACCAGCTCCTCCGCCCACAGCCTGCCCTTGGGCAGGAATACATGACCGCCCTCTATGGCAGGGGCCACTGCGTGCACTCTGGCCTCTTTGCCGCCCTTAGGCTCCACCGGCAGGATGCCGGGCAGCTCGTGGCGCAGGGTCTGGATGACGGCAGAGCCGTTGGCCTTATCCTCAATGAGAATGTACTGACAGTCCGGGAACGACTCCCTCGTCTCCCGCACCGCCCGGAGGGTGGCCGGAAAATCCAGATGGCGGTTGAGGCAGTAGCGCAGGTAGTAGTCGCAGCCCTTCTTGCTCCAAACCTCAATGGCCACATAGTCGTTTTCCTCCCCATCCTTGAAGGCTGCGTCCACGCTGATGCAGGTGGCAGGGAAGCTCGTCTCGCTGTCGGGATCGTAATACCTCCACCACCTTCTCTGGACGATTTCGCCCTGCTCCACTCTTGGCGCGCACTGGTACAGGGCTTGCCAGGCCCGCATACCGCCCTTTCTGGGGTCCCGCTCATAGCCCGCCTTGAACTGGCGCAGCCACTTCTCGTCCTTTCCAAGCTCCGGAGCCAGCGCCTCTCCCGGCGCTCTGCCCATGGGGTCGTTCTCCTCTGCCTCCACCGGCAGCCGCAGCACCTGCACATAGGGCTCCGACTGCTTCACTCTGGCCAGCAGGTCGTCCTCGTGCCAGGGCGTGGCGATCAAAATGACCTTGGCCCCGGCAGCAAAGCGGGTTTTCAGGGTGTTGTGCCACTCCTCCCACAGCTTGTTCCGGTACACGGGGCTGTCGGCCTCCTCCCGGTTCTTGATGGGGTCGTCGATAACCAGCAGGTCGGCGGGGTTTCCGGTGATGCCGGACATGATGCCCCGTGAGATCATCCGCCCCCAGCCGTTGCCCAGCTCAAACTCGGTGCTGCTCCAAATGGAGCCCTTCCCCAAGCCGAAGAGAACCGGCCCGAACGTCTCCGTTTT
>JAHHSC010000061.1 GCA_020025455.1 Lawsonibacter sp.
GTAGTGGTGCATATAGCGCTTCTCGGTCTCCTCCCAGATGGTGTCCAGCTTCTGGGTGGCAGACAGGGTGT
Organism: Lawsonibacter sp.; assembly: GCA_020025455.1. Lineage (GTDB taxonomy): Bacteria > Bacillota > Clostridia > Oscillospirales > Oscillospiraceae > Lawsonibacter. Next base: position 72 of record JAHHSC010000061.1, read on the forward strand.
TCAGCGTGGCGATGGACAGAACCTGGGTCTGACCGCGGGTGAACAGACCGGAGCCGTGGACGCGGGGCAGAACGCCGACCTCGGCGGCCAGAGGACGGATCTCGTTCTTGGCACGGCCGTCCACGCGGTGGCCCTCAAGCAGCCAGGCCTTGACGATCTTCTTCTGGAACTTGTAGGTGAACTCCTCCAGGTACTGATCCATATCGGGATACTCCTCCAGATACTTCTCGTGCCAGTGGTCGATCATCGCGTTCCAGCGCTCTTCCCGGACGTTCTTGTCGTCGGTATCCATGGCGGCCTTGGCCTCGTCCATGAAGTCGGCCACGATCTTGTCGAACAGCTCCTGGTTGAAGGCGGCGTGGTCGTACTCCATCTTGGGCTTGCCGATCTCGGCGCAGATCTGGTTGATGAAGGCGACCTGCTTTTTGATCTCCTCGTGGGCCTTGACGATACCGGCGTACATGATCTCGTCGGGGATCTCGTCGGCACCGGCCTCGATCATAACGACCTTGTCCATGGTGGCGGCCACGGTCACGTCCATGCGGGAGGTCTTGCGCTGCTCCTGCGTGGGGTTCAGCACGATCTCGCCGTCACAGTAGCCCACCTCCAGGCAGCCGATGGGGCCGGCGAAGGGGATCTCGGAGTAGCTCACGCAGGCGGAGGCGCCGATCATGGCAGCCACCTCGGGGGAGCAGTCGTAGTCCACGCTCATGACGGTGCAGGTGATGCACACATCGTTGCGGAAGTCGGCGGGGAACAGGGGACGCATGGGGCGGTCGATCAGGCGGCTGGCCAGAACGGCAGGCAGAGAGGGGCGGCCCTCACGGCGCATGAAGGAGCCGGGGATGCGGCCCACGGCGTACAGCTTCTCCTCGAAGTCAACGGACAGGGGGAAGAAGTCCACGCCGTCGCGGGGACGGGGGGAGACGGTGACGGCCACCATAACGGTGGTCTCGCCGTAGGTGACCATAGCGGAGGCGTTTGCCAGCTCGGCGACCTTGCCGACCTCGATGGTCAGAGGACGGCCGCACAGGTCCATGGTCCACTTCTTGTTCTTAGGGAACTGCTTGTGGGTGATAATGGTAGACATAGTGACACTCCTTTTCGTTTGTTGGATGCCCCGGAGTACCACGGCCCTTTAGCACTTGAAGCCGGGTCCGAAGCGTGTCGGGCCCAGGTTCAACTGCTAAAAAAGCGGGGTGACCTCCGGAAAGCGGGTGGGGAGGAATACGAAGATAGGGCAGCGCGGTGTGTCCGCGCTACCCTATGCTTTTTCATGCTTACTTGCGGATGCCCAGCTTGGCGATGATGGCACGATAACGCTCGATATCCTTGTCCATCAGGTAATCCAGCAGCTTGCGGCGCTTACCGATCATCTTGTACAGGCCGCGGCGGCTGTGGTTGTCGTGGGAGTGGACCTTCAGGTGCTCGGTCAGCTCGTTGATGCGAGCGGTCAGAATGGCGATCTGAACCTCGGGAGAACCAGTGTCGGTCTCGTGGGTGCGGTTGGCCTCGATAACGGCCGTCTTTTCGTCCTTACGGATCATGGGAAAATTCCACCTTTCAAAAAAGTTTGCCCGATCTCTGCGTAGCGGGCGGGTGAAGCCCCGGACTGTTGCCCGAGCCATACCCCGCAACGAAGCGGATGGGCGTTCATCTGCGTGATTTCACGCACGGCTAATATACCATACTTTTCCCGGCCTGTAAAGAAAAAAACCGCCCAAATTTTGAAAATCATGCACAAATCGGGGGCCGGCGGAGAACTTGCCCCCTTCCCCACCGTTCCCCAGGATTCGGACGTGCCCCCGGTCTATACTGGAGGAAACGGACAAGGAGGGCGATGGTATGGCCGACTGGCACAGCGGCAGCGCCGCGAAGCGGATGGAGGAACTGGAGACGGGAGAAGCGGGTCTGACCGAGCGGGAGGCCCAGCGCAGACTGGACAAAATCGGGCCAAACGAGCTGGCAGCGCCCAATCCGCCCTCACTCGTTCGGCGGGTGCTGGGACAGCTGAAGGACCCCATGATCTTAGTGCTGCTGGCGGCGGCGGGGTTATCGCTGACCGCCAGCGGGGGTCGGGACTGGCTGGACGGGGCCATCATCCTGGTGATCGTGGTGGTGAACAGCGTTTTGTCCATTACCCAGGAGGATCACGCCCAGCAGGCGCTGGAGGAGCTGCGGCAGATGTCCGCCCCCCACGCCCGGGTGATCCGGGACGGAGCGGAACAGGAAATCCCCGCCGCGCAGCTGGTGCCCGGGGATGTGATCGTACTGTCGGCCGGGGATCAGGTCCCTGCGGATGCCCGCATTTTGACGTGTAGCCGCCTCCAGGCCGATGAGAGCGCCATGACAGGCGAGTCGGTACCCGTGGAGAAGGAGGCCCGGGACGACCTGCGCCCCGACACCCCCATGGGGGATCGGGTGAACCTGCTTCTGTCCGGCTCCATGGTGACGGCGGGCCGGGGGACCGCTCTGGTTGTTGCCACGGGCATGGAGACCCAGATGGGCCGGATCGCCGACCTCCTGCTGGACAGCGAACAGAACGTGACCCCGCTCCAGAAGAAGATGGCCTCCATCTCCAAGAGCTTATCCTTTATCTGTATGTCGGTGTGTGCCATCATGTTCGGAGTGGGCCTGCTCCAGGGAAAGGAACTGCTGGATATGTTTTTGACGGCGGTTTCGCTGGCGGTGGCGGCCATTCCGGAGGGGCTGCCCGCTGCCGTCACCATCGTGCTGGCCCTCGGGGTCCAGCGAATGGCGGACAAGGGGGCCATCATCAAAAAACTCCCCGCCGTGGAGACCTTGGGCTGTGCCGGGGTGGTGTGCTCGGACAAGACGGGCACCCTGACCCAAAACCGCATGGAGGTAAAGCAGCTGTGGACGCTGCCCGGAGGCCGCAGAAGAGCCGCCTATGAGGCGGGCTGTCTCTGTTCGGACGCAAAGCTCCAGTGGAAGGCGGGAGCCCCTAGAGCCCAGGGAGACCCCACCGAGGCCGCCCTGGTGGTGGCTGCCGCCCGGGAGGGGGTGGACCAGACCAAGCTGGAGGCGGAGCGGCCCCGGTCCGCGGAGATCCCCTTCGACTCCACACGGAAGCTCATGTCCACCCTCCACCCAAAAGAGGGGGGCTGGATCGTCTATGTGAAGGGGGCTCCCGATGTACTGCTGGACCGGTGTACCAACGGCCCCAGCGGCCCCCTCACCGACGGGGAGCGGCGGCAGATCCGGGAGGCCAACGACGCCATGGCGCGAAAGGCGCTGCGTGTCATCGGGGTGGCCAGAAGGAACCTGTCCATTCTGCCCCAGAACCTGGAGCCGAGAGCGGTGGAGAGCGGCCTTACCTTTTTGGGGCTTTTCGGCATGATGGACCCGCCCCGGCCGGAGGCGGCCTCCGCCGTGGCCAAATGCCACCAGGCGGGGATTCGGCCCGTGATGATCACCGGCGACCACCGGACGACCGCCCTGGCCGTGGCGAAACAGCTGGATATTGCCCGGCCCGGGGACATGACCGTCACCGGGCCGGAGCTGGATTTTATGCCCCAGGAGGTGCTGGAGGAGGACATCGACCGGATCTCGGTCTTTGCACGGGTGACCCCGGAGCATAAGCTGCGCATTGTAAAGGCCTGGCAGAAGAAGGGCATGGTGGTGGCCATGAGCGGGGACGGAGTCAACGATGCCCCGGCTCTGAAGGCGGCGGATATCGGCTGCGCCATGGGTCTGGCGGGCACCGATGTGGCCAAGGGGGCCGCCGACATGATTCTGACGGACGACAACTTTTCCACCATCGTCTCCGCGGTGGAGGAGGGGCGCGGCATCTATGCCAACATCCGAAAGGCCATCCACTACCTGCTCTCCTGCAATCTGGGAGAGATCCTGACGATTTTCACGGCCACGGTGCTGGACTTGGGCCAGATGCCCCTGATGCCGGTGCAGCTGCTGTGGCTCAATCTGGTCACCGACTCCCTGCCCGCTCTGGCGCTGGGCGTGGAACCGGTGGAGGATGGGGCCATGGAGGAGCCCCCCAGAAAGGCGGAGAGCAGCTTCTTTGACCGGTCCTTCTCCCTGCGGCTGATCTGGCAGGGGTGCATGGTGGGCGGGCTGACCCTGCTGGCCTATTTCCTCGGTATGCGCTGGGCCGGGAGCGGAGCGGCCAACACGATGGCCTTTGCCACCCTGACCCTGAGCCAGCTGTTCCACGCATTTAATGTGAGAAGCGAGGACCGCTCCCTCTTTGCCCGGGGCGGAAAGAAAAACCCCGCCATGTGGAAGGCCTTCTTTGTGGGGCTGGCCCTCCAGCTGGCGGTGCTCCTCGTCCCGCCCCTGCGCGGGGTATTTTCGGTAATCAAGCTGGACATGGGCCAGTGGCTCACGGTGCTGCTGCTGGCCTCCGCCCCGATCCCCATCTGCGAGTGCGAGAAGGCGGCCCGGCGGAGGAGAACCAGAAGCCGGGAGCAGGAGAACGCCGGCGCACCGGTTTGATGCATAACCCTCCCTTCTTCGGTCCAAACTAGACTGGAAGAAGGGAGGGTTTTCTCATGCATGACGACCCCTGTGCGCCGCACCCCAGACAGGAACCCCGCATCCCCCTGCCCCTGTCCCTGCCGAACCTACAGCAGGTCTTTGACGGCTGTGTGGACTTTGTTCAGCGCACCGTCCGACTCAGCGGCGACCCAAACCGAACCGTCACCGTCTGCTACATTGACGGCCAGGCCAGGGCCGAGCGGCTCAACGACTATGTGATGCGCCCGCTGGCTCAGGACGGGCAGCTTTCATCGGCCCCGGCCGGTCAGGTTTTTGACCTGATGGCCTCCGGTGCGCTCTACGCCCAGAATGCATCCAAAGAGGACCGCATGGACAAGGTCGCCATCGCCCTGGTCAACGGGTCCTGCGCCATTTTCTGCCCCGGTGAGGACAAGGTGCTGGTGGTGCCGGTGGCGACCGAGGAGAAGCGCTCCATCGGCAAGCCGGACAACGAGCCGTCCATCAAGGGGGCGGGGGACTCCTTTGTGGAGAGCGTCCGGACCAACACCTCACTGGTCCGGCGGCGGCTTCGTGCCCCGGAGCTTCGGGTGAAGGAGCACATCCTGGGCCGCCAGAGCCTCACCCCGGTGGATTTGCTATATATCAATGGTATCGCGGACCCGGAGACGGTGGAGCAGGTGTCCCGGCGGCTGGATGAGGTGGACATTGACGGGGTGGAGGCGGCGGACGACCTGGAGGAATACCTGGTGGATGAGGCAGACAGCCCCTTCCCTCTTATCTCCAGCACCCAGCGGCCTGACCGATTCTGCCGGGGGCTGCTGGAGGGCCGTGTGGGCATCCTGGCCGACGGTCTGCCCCTGGGCTTTCTGGTCCCCGGAACCATGGACCAGTTCTTTGGCACCAGCCAGGACCGGGCCATCCACTGGATGGCGGCCACCGCCCTGCGGGTATTGCGGTATCTGTGCGCCCTGGTCACCCTCCTGCTCCCCGGACTTTATATCGCGCTGGTCACCTACCACCCGGAGGCCATCCCCGCCAAGCTGGCCATGTCCATCACGGCGGCAAAACAGCAGGTCCCCTTTTCCACCATCTTCGAGGTGCTCACCATGCTTCTGGCCTTTGAGGTGGTGCAGGAGGCGGGGCTGCGGTTTCCCGGCCCCATCGGGGCCACGGTGTCCATCTTGGGCGGGCTGGTCATCGGCAACGCAGCGGTGGAGGCCCACATCGTCTCACCCGCCGTCCTCATTGCGGTGGCGGCGGCAGGCGTGGCGGGGTACGCCATCCCCGGACCGGATCTTGGCAACGCCCTGCGGCTGTGGCGGTTCCTGCTGGCGCTTTTGTCCAGCCTTGGGGGGCTGACCGGCCTTGCGGCGGGCTGTGCCCTGCTGATCCTCCACCTGTCGGGGCTGGAGAGCTTTGGCGTACCCTATCTGGCCCCCTTTACCGCCGGGCGGAGCGGGACGCCCCACTCCCCCAGTCTGGTCCGCCTTCCCCTGCGGCAGATGAAGTGGAGAAACGGCCCGATCCACACGGAGAACCGGAGGGACCAGCGATGAAAAAAATCTTGTTTGGGGCCATGGTACTGACGCTGCTGTTTGGACGGACCACCCTCCCGGCCCCCAGAGAGATGGAGAACATGGTCCTCTTCCGCACGCTGGGGGCCGATGGGGGTTCCTACACCGCATCCACCAGCCGAAGCGAGGAGAAAGCGGTGGTCTTGACCGCATGGGGCGAGGATTTGCAGGCGGGAAAGACAGATCTCCAGCGCCGAAGCGACAGCACAGTGTTTCTGGGCTATGTGGACCATGTGCTGGTGGGGGAGGAACTGGCGCAAGCCGGTGTGGCGCCCCTGCTGGATCAGATGGGCCGGGACGGTGAGCTTGGCCTGGGCGCCAGGCTCTGGGTGGTTCGGGGCGATACCGCCCGTGCCGGTGTGGAATCGGGCGGTGAGAGCGGCGTAGACCGGCGGCTCAACACCCTGCGTCTGAGCGGGACGGAGACACGCACGGCCGGTGAGGTCTGGGCCGATCTGCTGGACCGCGGCACCGCGGTAGTCCCCGCGCTGGAGCTGAAAGACGGCCTGCTCACTCCGGCGGGGTGGGCCGTACTGGAGGGAGACCGGCTTGCCGGGTTTCTTGAATCATAAAAGGAGGCAACTGCCATGAAGAAACGAGCGGCCCTCTCCCCTGCCCAGCTGCGGCTTCTGGTGTGGGCGGGACTGATGGCCCCTGTCACAGATGCGCTGCCCCGGCTCCTGCTGGACGGAGCGGGGCGGAACGCCTGGATCTCCGTTCTGCTGGGCGGGCTGATGATCCTGCTGCTGGCGTGGCTCCTGCGGGATTCACCGTTACCGCGGCTGGGTGCGTCTTTCCCGGGAAAAGTGTTTCTTACTATATATATGGTATGGATGGAAGGGCTGCTGGCACTGCGGCTGGGTTCCTGCGCGCGGCGCCTGCTCGCCTCCGAAGGAAGGGACGGCTCCGGGCCGTTCTTCCTGCTGGTGGCCGCCCTGCTGCTGCTCCGGCTGAACAGCGGGTCCCTGTCGGCCTTTGCGCGGGCCGGCCAGCTGTTTTTTGCGGCGCTGGCCCTGATGGCGGGGGCTGTGCTCCTGCTGTCTTTGCCCACGGCCAGGTTTGAGCGGCTGCTTCCCGTGGAGATGCCCGCCCTCTCCCCTGCCCTGCTGGCGGCCGGCGTACTTGGCTGGGGCGTTATCCCAGCCGCCTTCCTCCCGGTGGATCGGGAACGCACGGGAAGCAGGGTCCGCTGGGGTCTGGTGGGCTGTATTCTTCTGACTGCGTCCCAGATGATCCTTTTGGCCAACCTCGGTCCCGGTCTGGCCGCCAGAGTGCCGTCCCCCTTTTTTGCACTGGCCAAGGGGGCCGGAATCGAGGGCGCCTTCCAGCGCATCGAGGGCGTGGTGTCTGCGCTGTGGCTCTTTTCCGATCTGACAATGGGGGGGCTTCTGGTATTTGCCCAAAGACGGATCTTGTCTGTGCTGTGCGGCGAGGGACAGGAACCGTGGAAGGGCGGCGCCCTGATCGCATTGGCTGCCTTGGCGGGATGGCTGCTCCTGCCTGGCATCGAATCAATCGACGGCGTGTGGGTGGCTGTGGGCAACCTGGTCTTGACGGGCCTGCTGGCTCTCACTGCATGGGTGGGTCTGGATAGAGAGAGAAAGAAACAGGGAAAGCATAGCTTAAGGTCCCAGTAGAGAAAGACCGTATAGGGGGATGGAGCTAGACAGCAGCCAAGAAACTTGAAAAAAGTCTGAAGAAAATGAAAAAAGGTGTTGACAAATGGTTGCAGTTTTGATAATATAAGCAAGCGTTTCAGCGACGGGCCAAAAGCCCGGAGCCAAAATGCTTTCTTACAACAGAAGATGCGCGTTTCGAGAGCGAAAAGACTTTGAAAAAAGTTGAAAAAAGTTCTTGACAATGCGAAAACGATGTGGTAAGATAAATAA
>JAHHSC010000062.1 GCA_020025455.1 Lawsonibacter sp.
CCGTATCCCGCGGGATACGGACGTTTTTTAGTTCAAATCCACGTGTACGACGCCCTCGTCGGCCCAGACCCGCAGGGTGTCCCCCTTTCCGACCCGGCCTGCCAGCAGCAGATCGGCGGCCCGGTCCTCCACCACCTCGGCAATGGCACGCCGCAGGGGGCGGGCACCGTACTGGCGGCTGCTTCCCCGTTTGGCCAGCAGATCTACCGCCTCCTCCGCCACCTCCATGTGAACCCCCAATTTATCCAGCCGTTTTCCTGTCTCGTTCAGCAGACGGCGAGTGATGGCTCTCAGATCCTCCTGCTCCAGCGGGTGGAACACCAGCGTTCCGTCCAGTCGGTCCATAAACTCCGGGGCAAAGGTCTTTCGCGCATCGGACAGCACTTCCCGCTCCAGCTGATCCCGCTTGGCTGTCCCCTCCCCGGCGGCAAAGCCCATGGGCCGGTCCTGGGCAAAGCGTCTGGCCCCCAGATTTGAGGTCATCACCAGCACGGCATTCCGGAAGTCGGTTTTTCTGCCCTGCGAATCGGTGAGTACCCCTTCCTCCATGACCTGAAGGAGGATGGACCAAATGTCCCGGTGGGCCTTTTCCAGCTCATCCAGCAGCACCACCGACCAGGGCCGGCGGCGCACTGCCTCTGTGAGCTGCCCCCCGTCCTCGTGCCCCACGTAGCCGGGCGGGGAACCGATGAGCCGGGATACCGAATGGGACTCCATATACTCGGACATATCAAAGCGGATCAGGGCCCGCTCGCTTCCAAACAGTGCGGCGGCCAGAGCGCGGCACAGCTGGGTCTTACCCACACCGCTTGGCCCCAGCAACAGAAAAGAGCCCACCGGCCGGTTGGGGTCCCGGAGTCCAAGACGGCTCCGTCGGATGGCCCGCACCACGGTCTCCGCTGCCCGGTCTTGGCCTACCAATGTGGCTTTCAGTTTCTCCTCCAGCCCCTCCAGTGCCCTGCGGTCCCCCTCGTCCGGGCTGCTGACTGGGATGCCGGTCCACTGGGTCAGGACGGCCCGGATGTTTTCCTCCTCCACCCGGCGCTGCCCGAACTCCTTTGTGCGGCGGTTCTTCCCCTCCTCCAGCTGCCGGCGGAAGCTGCCCTCCGCATCCCGGAGCATCGCGGCCTTCTCGAAGTCCCGCGCCCGGACAGCCTGTGCAATCTGGCGGCCCGCTTCCGCCGCCCGCTTTTCCAGCTCCTTGAGTTCAGGGGGCAGCGTCCGCTCCGCCAGTCTGGCCTGTGCGGCCGCTTCGTCGATGAGGTCAATGGCCTTATCCGGCAGGAACCGGGTGGGCAGATATCGCACGGACAGGTCCACTGCCGCCTCCAGCGCCTGATCGCTGATGGTCAGGTGGTGATAGCTCTCGTACCGGCTCCGCAGCCCCCGGAGGATGGACAAGGTCCGCTCCCTGTCCGGCTCCCGGACGGTGATCGGCTGAAAGCGGCGCTCCAGTGCGCTGTCCTTTTCAATGTGGCGGCGGTACTCCTCTAGGGTGGTGGCACCAATGACCTGGACTTCTCCTCTGGCCAGAGCGGGTTTCAGAATATTCGCCGCATCTATGGCCCCCTCTGCGCTGCCTGCCCCCATGATGGTGTGCAGCTCATCAATAAACAGGATGACATTGTCCGCCTTCCGCACCTCCTCCAGCACCCGCCGGAGCTTATCTTCAAATTCCCCCCGGTACTTGGTCCCTGCCACCATAGCCGCCAGATCCAGGGAGCACACCCGCTTATGGAGCAGATGGCTGGGGGCGGTGCCGTCCGCAATGGACAGCGCAAGCCCCTCCACCACCGCCGTCTTGCCCACGCCGGGTTCCCCAATCAGGGCGGGGTTGTTCTTTGTGCGGCGGGACAGGATCTGAATGAGCCGCTCCAGCTCCTCCTCCCGTCCAATGACCGGGTCCAGCTTCCCATCCGCCGCCAGGGCGGTCAGGTCGCGTGAGCACTGATCCAGCTGTCTGGTTTCCACTGCTGTTCGGCTCTCCGGCTCCCTGCTCCGGTCCCTGGCCGATGCACTGCCCCCATCCAGAGAGGCTGACACCGTGTGGTACAGCGTTTTCCCGTCTACCCCGCAGTCCTCCAGCAGACGCCCCGCGCCGCTGTCCTGGGCCGTCAGCAGACCCAGCAGCAGATGCTCGGAGTTGATGGCCCGCTGGCCCAGACGGCGGCTCTCCCCCACGGCGGCCCGAATGGCACGGCAGCAGTTTGGGGTAAGGCCCTGGTGGATGGTTCGGGCGGGGACACCCACTCCCACCAGCTGGGCAATGGCACAGCGCAGTGTCCCCCGATCTGCGCCCGCGCGGCTCAGCGCACAGGCGGCAGGGCTGAATTCCTGACTGGCCAGCCCCAACAGCAGGTGCTCACTGCCCACATAGCTGTGCCCCAGAGCCGCGGCGTTCTCCTGGGCCAGGCGAATGGCTCCCAGCGCAGTGGATGTGAAATGACGTTCCGTCATACGGTCCCTTCTTTCCGTTTCCAATGAAGTTCTCTGAAAAGCATACCCGTTTTCCGTTTTCTCCATACCGCGTGTTTTTGTTGCATCTTCTCACAAATCCATGTCCGTTTCCCGCTCTGCTTTGCAAAAAATTAGGCATTGATTTTTTTGCGATATGTGATAAAATAAGGGTACATTTTAATGGAGGTGTGTTACTATGGCATACGTAATCAGTGATGCTTGCATCAGCTGCGGTTCCTGCGCTGACGCCTGCCCCGTGGGCGCTATTTCTCAGGGTGACGATCACTACGTGATCGACGCTGGTGCTTGTGTGGACTGCGGTACTTGCGCTGGCACCTGCCCCATGGGTGCTATCTCCCAGGGCTAATCAAAACAGCGCAATCGGTTTCCCCTTCACTGGGGTAGCTTTACACAAAAAAGACTGTGAGATTGATGTAAATCAGTCTCACAGTCTTTTTGATTGGACTTGGGAGCAGTCGCCCTGCAAACTGCCTGTGTGAATCTGTCTCACGAAAGGGAGACAACCGGACCGTTCTGGTGGATGGCCCTGTTTTTTTGCTTCTTATCTAATATTTAAAATTATATTTAATCATATTGTATATTGATTTTTTGGTTCTGGCAGCATATAATAGTGACACTGGAAACCATATGAGCCGTGAAAGGAGTTCTCTATGCGCTGTCAAACTGCTTCTGTCCATGCTGCAAACACGCTCCCGCGCCGCAAAGCCGCGGAAGTCCGCGACCCCTACGATGGTCTGCGCCCCTGGTCTGCGATCACCCATGGGGTGGGCGCTGTGCTGGCTGTGGTCGGAACTGCCGCACTGCTTATCCGCGCTGCCATGCTGGGCCAGTGGCTCCACTTCGTTCTGTTCGCCGTATACGGTCTGTCCATGATCGGCCTCTACACCGCCAGCACCCTCTACCACTGTCTCAACACCTCTGTGGCCGGCCGCATCGCACTGCGGAAATACGATCACTGTTCCATTTATCTGCTCATTGCGGGCAGCTACACCCCCATCTGCCTCACCGCTCTGAAAAACTGCGGCGGTCCCGCCCTTCTGGGCGCGGTATGGTCCCTGGCCGTTGCCGGTCTGATCCTCACGGTGGCCAAGCTCGCCATTCCCCGCTGGCTGTGCAGCGCCATCTACCTGTTCATGGGCTGGCTGGCCCTCTTCGCCATCCGCCCCATTTACCACACCCTTCCCTCCAACGGCTTCTTCTGGCTGCTGCTGGGCGGCATCCTGTACACGGTAGGCGGTGTGCTCTACGCGCTCAAGTGGCCCGGCCGCGATAACCCCAGATTCGGCTGCCACGAGATCTTCCACGTGTTCATTCTGCTGGGCAGTATCTGCCACTTTGTGATGATGGACACGGTCATGATGTATCTGTGATCAGACACAAACGCGGCGCTCCGGTTGGAGCGCCGCGTTTTTATTGGGCTTTATTGGTAATCTGATTGTAGGCCGGTCCCCGTATCCGTTCGGCCCCCCGGTTCCGTTTCCTCCTCCGGCAGCAGGTTCATCACCGACACCTCAAAGGCGGTGCGCTCCTCACTGGTGTCCCCAAGGTTTTTGGTGTACACCCGGCTCTGGAGCCGCCCCCGCAGGCGGAGCCGGTCGCCTACCTCCATGTCTCCGCACTGGTGGGCCAGACTGCCCCAGGCAATGCAGGGCAGATAGTCCGCTCTGCCGTATCGGCGATTCACCGCCAGGATCATATCGCATATGGTCCGCCCCAGCGGGGTAGTTCGCAGCGTGGGCGGCTTGCAGAGCACCCCTGCCAGCTCCAGGCGGTTCTCGTCCTCCGGCAGGGCGGCACACACCTCAACGGTGCGGGCAAACACGCTGACGACCAGACGACTTCCCTGCCCGCTTCGGTTATTGAAGGTACGCACTTCCCCGGTGACGGTGAGGGGGGCACCCGTCTCCAGCTCCAGTCCTTCCAGACGCTGGGCCGACGCAATGACGTTTAGATGGTCCTCCGCCCCGGACAGGCGGCGGACCGCCAGGGGCAGCACATAGTAGAGGATGCCGTGATTGATGTGCGAGGTCCTGGGCGGGCCTTCCAGCCGGCCCCGCAGCAGGATTCGATTTTCACTTTGGCTTGACTGCATGGCTGCAACACTCCTTCGTTTGGTGTTTCCACTCTATGCAGTCTTTGCCCTCCGTATGTCCCGGAGATCGAAATCGCCGTGACCGGTTCCCGTTCCGGGTGTTCCGGCTTACTTGTGCAGCTCCAGCACCTTCTGCTTCAGCTCGCCCTCGATGCGTCCCAGCTCAGCCTCGGCCTCACGGCGCTTCTGGCTGCCCTCGGCCTGGATCTTCATGACCTCGTCCAGGGTGCTGATGAGCTGCTCGTTGGTGTGCTTCAGGGTTTCGATGTCCACCACGGCCCGCTCATTCGCCTGAGCGGCCTGGACCGTGCCCATCTTCAGCAGATCGGCATTCTTCTGGAGCAGCTGGTTGGTCATATCGGTAACCGCGGCCTGGGCCCCGATGGCCTGGCGGCTGTGCTCCATGCCCAGGGCAAGCACCATCTGGCTCTTCCACAGGGGGATGGTGTTCACCAGGGAGGACTGGATCTTCTCCAGCATCTGGGCATCGTTGTTCTGGAGCATACGGGTCTGCGGGGCCATCTGGACGCAGATCATCCGGGTCAGCTCCAAGTCGTGGAGCTTCTTCTCAAAACGCTCGCACTGGTTGGCCAGGTCGTTGTAGGCCTGGGCATCCACGGGGCTTCCGCTGGCCTCGGCCTTGCTGTGCAGCTCAACCAGATCCTGGGTCCGCACCTGCTCCAGCCGCTTCTTGCCGGCGATGATGTACATGGTCAGTTCCTTGTAGTACTGGTTGTTCAGCTCAAAGAGCTGGTCGAACATGGCGATGTCCTTCATCAGGGTCAGCTGATGGTCCTCCAGCACTTTTACGATCTTGTTCACGTTGTCCTCCGCCGAGGAGTAGCTGGCCTTCATCTCCTCCAGCTCGCTGCGCTTCTTGCGGAAGAAGCCGCTGATTCCCTTCTTCTCCGGCTCGCCGAAGTTCTTCAGCTCCACCACCAGGGAGGTCAGCGCATCGCCCACCTCGCCCAGATCCTTAGAGCGCACGTTGCTCAGGGCGTTTTCGGAGAAACCGGCAATATTTTTCTGGGCAGCAGCACCATACTGAAGCACGGTGCTGGCGTTGGTCAGGTCGATCTTCTTGGCGAAGTCGTCCACCACCTGGCGCTCAGCCTCGCTGAGCATGGATTCGTCCAGTTTCACCGTGATGGCCACGTTCTCCTGCATGGCGGTCGGCTGGACCGTTTCCACCACGGGCGCGTTCTGGGCTGCTTCGGTATCCAGATCCGGGGTCAGGGTCAGCTGAGGAATCATATCATTGTGTTCATTCATAAGTTGTACCTCCTAAAATCCACAGTGGGAAAGCGAAATGCTCCGGATTGAGCCCGCCGCCGTTGTGCCTGTTTTTCGGTTCTCCAGATTTCTCACCGATTTTATCTGGAAACCGGTTTCTTACCCACCGAAGCGGTCTTGGCTGCTAGGTTGTCCATATTGTACTTCCCAGTGGTGCCAGGTGTCAAGAAGTTTGCCTGTTTTCCGGGGATATGAACCGGGAATTATGCACCAGGCCATTGACTTATCTTATCAGATTGAGTATCATTTTAAGCAGTAGAATCCCGTGATATGCCAATGCCGTCTGCCGGGCAAGCCCGGCAGACGGCTATCTGAAAGCGGCGGACCCAGCAGAATCAAACCAGACAGGCGTGGGCGTGGGCTGCCCTGGAGCGGTCCGCACTTCCGGGGTCCGGGAGCGCCTTGCGCTCCTCTCTCCGCTGGGTCATCCTATGTGAGGACAGGCGTCAATGCGCCTGTCCTCTGACTGTGGTCCCGCGTGAGACACATGAACGAAAAGCGAGGTCTTTTATTATGGTGAAAGTTTCCCCTTCCATTCTCTCCGCTGACTTTGTCAACCTGGAGCGCGACATTAAAAAAGTATCCACTGCCGACTACCTCCATGTGGACGTGATGGACGGTGCCTTTGTGCCCAACCTCACCATTGGTGTGCCTGTGGTCCGCGCCATTCGCAAATGCACCAACATGTTCCTGGACGTGCATCTGATGATTGACAAGCCCGTGCGCTACATCGAGGACTTCGCCAAGGCCGGTGCCGATCTGCTCAGCATCCACCTGGAGGCCGACCACCCCACCCGCATTGCGGAGGCTCTGAAGGTCATGGATCAGTGCGGCGTGAAAAAGGCCGTTGCCCTGCGTCCCATCACCTCTGCCCGTGCCATCCTGCCCTATATCGAGGATCTGGACATGGTGCTGGTCATGACGGTGGAGCCCGGCTTCGGTGGTCAGGCCTTTCTGGAGTCCCAGCTGGACACCATTCGTGAGGTCCGCGCCATCATTGATCGGTACAACCCCGCCTGCGAGCTGGAGGTAGACGGCGGCATCTCCCCCAAGACCGCCCCTCTGGTCGTGGAGGCCGGCGCCAACGTGCTGGTGGCCGGCTCCGCCGTGTACGGCGCGGAGGATATCCCAGGCGCCATCGCGGCCCTGCGGGTCTGATGTTCAGTTCAATCATTCGGAGGTTTTCGTTTCATGGAGTATTTTCCCCCCGCCCTTGAAAATCTGGTGGAGCACTTTGCCCGACTGCCCGGCATTGGCCGGAAGTCGGCCCAGCGGCTGGCCTTCTATGTTCTTTCCCTAAGTAAGGAGGAGGCAGGCGCCTTCGCCAAGGCGATTGTGGACGCTAAGTCTGCCATCCACTGCTGTCCTGTCTGTCAGAACCTCACCGAGGGGGATGGCCCCTGTGCCATCTGCCGCAGCGCCAAGCGGGACACCGGCGTAATCTGTGTGGTGGCCGACCCGAAGGACGTGATCGCCATGGAGCGCAGCCGGGAGTACAATGGCCTTTATCATGTGCTTCACGGTGTCATTTCCCCCATGAACCACGTGGGGCCAGACGATCTGCACATCAAGTCCCTGGTGGAGCGGGTCGCCGCAGGCGGCATTCAGGAGGTCATCATGGCCACCAACCCGGACACCGAGGGGGAGGCCACCGCCATGTACCTGTCCCGGCTGCTGAAGCCCTTCCAGGTAAAAGTCACCCGGCTGGCCTACGGTATCCCGGTGGGCAGTCATCTGGAGTACGCCGACGATGCCACTCTCATGCGTGCTCTGGAGGGGCGCCAGGCGATGTGACACCAGAACAGAACGCTGTGGAACC
>JAHHSC010000063.1 GCA_020025455.1 Lawsonibacter sp.
TTCTTCACCGCGTCCAGCAGAACCGGATGGCCCTTATATTCCTCCACGCGCGCCAGGATGCCCAGCACGAAGTCCTCCGGACCGAAGCCATAGGCGGCCCGGGCCTCTTCCCGCTCCTGGGCCGTGGGCTGCGGCATGGGCTCCACGCCGTTTTGCATCTCGTAGATGCGCGCGTCCGCAATGCCGGAGGCACGCAGAATTTTCCGTCCGGAGGGCCCCACGGCGATGACACCATCGGACAGCAGCCGGTCCATCGCGCCCACCAGAAGCCGGCCGGGTACGGTGGCCTTCAGACCCGTGGCGGCAAAGGCACAGTGCTTGGTATAGATGA
Source organism: Lawsonibacter sp. (assembly GCA_020025455.1). GTDB lineage: Bacteria > Bacillota > Clostridia > Oscillospirales > Oscillospiraceae > Lawsonibacter. The sequence continues at coordinate 332 of JAHHSC010000063.1, forward strand.
CCTTGCGTTTCTCCATGCGGGCAGCGATGCGCCCCACCAGCGAGCCATGGGTGTGAACAAGCTGGGGGTCGATCTGCCGGATCAGCCTGCGCAGAGGCTTCAGTGCCGCCCAGTCCATGGACTTGTCCGCCATGGCATTGATCTCGTAGAGATCCACCCCATGGATCTCCCGGATTCGCTCCACCAGAGCACTGCCCCGGGGCACCACCACGGAAATCTGGAACCGGGATTGGTCGTAGTACTTGAAATAGTTCAGCAGACTGATGCCGCCGCCGCCGATGTTGGTATCGCTGATGATTTCTAACACACGGATCATGTGCGATCCCCCCCATCTGATACCGACTTACACCAGGCCGCACCCAGGCCCAGCACAGCCCAGAACACCAGGGTCATGCGGTGGTTATAGAAGGTAAAATCGGTCATGCCCTGGGCCAGAAAACCCAGCACGCCGCTCAGAGCGGCGATGGGAAAGACGCGCTCCCGCCAATTTTTATTTTTGGAGACGGCGGTGCATACCTGTCGGCCAAAGGCAAAGATGATAAGCAGGAACAGGATCAGGGCCAGGATACCGCCGTCACACACCAGCTGCAAAAACAGGTTGTGGGAGTGCTGGGCATTGGCGGCGTTGTAGCTGTACGCCGGGTAGACCTGGTTGAAGGCGGCGGTGCCGGGTCCAATGCCGCACACCCAGTAATCCTTCAGCATGGCCAGCGTGCCCATCCAGATGGCCACACGGTAAGAGGTGGAGCTGTCCTTCATGTCGCCGATGCTGCTGAACCGGCTGGTGATGGTGTCCGGCAGCGCAAACCACAAGAGGACCAGGGCCACAGGGGCCAGCATAATGAGGGCCGGCTTCATCATCACCACAAAGACGGCACCGGCAATGAGGGCACCCAGCCAGCCGCCCCGGGAGAAGGTGAGCAGCAGCGCCACGGTGATGACCCCGCAGCAGAAGAACCACAGCAGCCGCTTGCCCCAGTTTTTGGCGGTGAGCAGCAGCGCCCCCGCCAGCGGCAGCACCAGCACCAGGTACTCGGCCAGCACGTTGGGGTTCTGGAGGGTGCTGTAAATTCTGGTCTTGATGGAGGAGAACATATCCTCGTCCACCCAGGACTCGGCACCGGACACGCCGAACACATACTGGCAAATTCCGATCAGCGCCACGACAGAGGCACCCAGCACCAGCAGAGCGGTGAACCGCTCCAGCTGGCGGCGGGTGGCAAGGCCGTTCTCGGTGACCAAAGCAAAGCCGGTGAACAGCAGAAACAGCATACCGGGCTTCAGACTCTCCCCAGGGGTCACCGACATGACGGTGGCCAGCAGGTAGGTGAGCAGGAAGAAGAGGATATACTTATTCATGGGGGAGAAGGTCAGCTCCCGCTCCCGCCGTGCCACCAGCACCAGGGCCAGCGAACCGAACGCCACCACGACCATACCAAGGGTGAGCATCGTGGGCACCAGAGCCGCCAGTGCGGTCGCCGCTGCACACCAGAACCAGGGCGCAAAAAACACGCTGCCCCCGAAAAGTCGTTCCAAGTTCAGCTTATCGTAGAGCCAGCACAGCCCGCCCCGGAGCTTACTCCAGAGCCAGAAGAACACACTGCTCTCAGAGGCCGCCTTCCGCCACTGTGCCGGGTGGAGGAACCAGTGAACCACGGCACTGCGCTGCCACTGGCCCCCGAACCAGGCGCTCAGTGCAGCAAAAAACCGCCACAGCAGGCTCCCCTCTAAAATCTGTTTCATTTGTTCCATTCTAGACCTCACTTTCCAGGTTTCAGGATACGCAGCGTCAGTCTGGCCTCGGGGACCCCCAGCGCCAGCACCAGCACGAAGTAGACCACAGCGCCGGCCAGGGCACTGCCGCCCAGACAGATCAGCTCACCCAGCTTACCCACGGGCACAGCACCGGCCAGCAGGTTCAAAACGGTGCCGGCACACAGGCCCATCACAAGGGCGGCGATCAGCATTTTCAACAAGTCCGCCACCGTCTTTTTGTCCAGGATGCCCTCGCCGCGCACTTCCATAGGCAGCATCAAAATCAGCGCGTACACGGTGGAGGAGACCGCCGAAGCCACGGCCAGACCGGCAACCTCAAACCGCTCCACCAGCACCATACACAGCAGCAGATTGACCAGAATGGACAGACCGCCCGCAATCAGCGGGGTCTTTCCGTCCTGCTTTGCAAAGTAGGCACGGCTGACGATGTTCTGCACCGCGTAGCCCGCCATGCCCAGGGACAGCCACATGAGGGCCGTGGAGGTGATGTGGGTGGAGAAGGCGTCAAACTCACCGCCGCCGTACACAAAGGAGATCAGCGGCCTTGCCACCACCATAAGGCCGATGGACATGGGCAGCACAAAGAACAGGCTGCTGTGTACCGTCTGGCGCAGGGTGTCCCGGAAGTCCCCCTCCTTCCCGCCTGCGGTGAGCCGGGACAGTTTGGGGAAAATGACGTTGGTGATCGACAGGATAAAGGTGCCCGTAATAACCAGGTAGAGGTTGTTGGAATACTCCAGGGCGGCTACGCCGCCGCCATCATAGAGCCGGGAGCCGAACCGGGAGTTGATGACCAAATTGATGGGCTGTACCCAGGTGGAGACCATGACCGGCCCCATAAGGGCAAACACCTTCTTCATGCCCTCCGACCGGAAGGGAAGGCTGGGCTCGTAGTGGTAGCCCAGGCGGTGCAGGGGCGGCAGCTGAATGAGACCCTGGAGCAGCCAGCCCAAGAGGTAGGCCGTCGCCAGACCGTAAATGCCCAGCTTTTTGTCCAAAAACAGGAAATAGACCACAATGATCAGGTTGGAGGCCGTGGACATCAGGGCCGGTGCGGTAAAGTGGTCCTGTGCCTGAAGCACGCCCACCAGGGAGAAGGCCAGGCCGGAAAAGAGCACCGTCGGGAACATCAGTCGGGTGAGGGACACCGCCAGGGCCGTGGTCTGTGTATCCTGGTAGTCAGAAAACAGCGCCACCAGCGGCTGGGGGAACAGCATCCCCAGACCGGTGAGAATTGCGGTCAGCAGCAGGATGATGGAGATGAAGCCGCCAGCGAAGCGGAAGGCCTCCTTCTTCCCTTTTTTCTCCAGATACTCACTGAATACAGGGATAAAGCAGCCTGCAATGGCCGAGGCAAATACCGCGTCAAAAAAGACGCGGGGGATGCGGCTTGCCGTCAGGAAGGCGTTGGCCTCCATACCCACATTGTAGTGGGTGGCCAGCAGACGGTCCCGATATAAGCCCAGCACCTTGCCCAAAAGGGTAATCATCATCACCCAGCTGATGGTTTTTGCGGCATTGTTCCGCTCGTTTTCCACAGGTCTTTTCCCCCATTCTAATCGTTCACAGTAACGCTTTATTTTACACCAAAGGTCTTTTCATTTCAACTGGACAATTTCACAGCTTTCCAGTCCCTCCTTCGGCTTTTCTTCCCCTTTTCCGGGCTTTCAGTCTTTACAGCGGATGGGATTCGTTGTATGATGTTCTCCACGGACCCTGTCCGCCTGATTTGATCCATTACCATATAATATAGGAGTTTTGATATGTACTACGAGATCGTCCCCATGGACCGCAGCCACGTTCCTCAGGTGGCCGCTCTGGAGAAGGAGTGCTTCTCCACCCCCTGGTCTGAGGCCTCGCTGGAGGAGGTCCTGTTCGACCCTCAGGCCAGCTTCATTGTGGCCGAAGCAGAGGACGGCTGTATTCTGGGCTACGCCGGCCTCCACGTCATTGTGGACGAGGGCTACATCGACAACATCGCGGTGGAGGCGGACGCCCGGGGCCACGGGGTGGGCTCTGCCCTGCTGGACGTGTTCTGCCGCTTTGGTCAGGCCAACCTGGCCTTTCTCACCCTTGAGGTGCGCCAGTCCAACGAGGCCGCCATCGGCCTCTACCAGAAGTACGGCTTTGAAGAGGTGGGCCGCCGGAAGGACTACTACCAGCACCCCAAGGAAGATGCCCTGCTCATGACCCGCAGGTTCCTCGCGTTGGACTGACAGGAGGCGGAATGATATGAACATTTTAGCCATCGAGTCCTCCTGCGACGAGACCGCCGCCGCCGTCGTCCGGGACGGCCGCACCGTTCTCTCGAACTGTGTGAACTCCCAAATCGAAATGCACACCATCTACGGGGGTGTGGTGCCTGAAATCGCCTCGCGGAAGCATATTGAGGCGGTCACCGCCCTGGCCGACCAGGCTCTGGTAGACGCGGGCCTCACCCGGTCCGATCTGGACGCTGTGGCGGTCACCTACGCCCCCGGCCTCATCGGTGCGGTATTGGTGGGGGTCAACTTTGCCAAGGGCGCGGCAGCCGGTCTGGGGCTCCCCCTGATCCCCGTCCACCACGTCCGCGGTCACATCGCCGCAAACTACATCACCCACCCCGAGCTGAAGCCCCCCTTTGTCTGTCTGTGCGTCTCCGGCGGCACCACCGCCATCGTGGACGTGCGGTCCTACACCGAAATGGAGGTGCTGGGCAGCACCCGGGACGATGCCGCCGGTGAATGCTTTGACAAGGTGGCCCGCGTACTGGGCATTGGCTACCCCGGCGGTGGCCCCATGGACCGGCTTGCCAAAGACGGCGACGACACCAAATACGAGCTGCCCCGGGCCCACGTTCAGGGCCACGACCTGGACATGTCCTTCTCCGGTCTGAAAACCGCCAGTCTGAACCTGATCCACAACGCCCAGCAAAAGGGCGAGGAGCTGGATCTGCCCTCCTTTGCCGCCAGCTTCGGCCGGGCGGTCAGCGAATCTCTGGTCCCCCGCGTCATGGCGGCTGCCCGTCAGAAGGGCTATGGTCAGGTGGCAGTGGCAGGCGGCGTGGCCGCCAACAGCCGCATCCGGGCCGACCTCCAGGCCGCCTGTGCACAGAGCGGCCTGAAGCTCTTCCTGCCGGAGCTTAAATACTGCGGAGACAACGGCGCCATGATCGGCTGCCAGGGCTACTATGAGTACCTGGCCGGTCACACCGCCGGTCCCGACCTGAACGCCTACGCCACCCGAGACATCTCCCTGGGCTGACCCAAGTATTCCACATCCCCGGAGTAATACTCCGGGGATTTATTTTTCCTTGTGTATGTGTTATGTAACCTTTTATTTTACCAGCTTCGACGTTCTTCGACCCATTCTCCTTCAAAATATCCTTATTTTCCTGTGCTTTTCTGGCAGTTATGCACTTATCTGTGGATAACCGTGTGGAAAGTGTGTATAACTTTTTGTACTAACCCATTTTCTCGCTTCACTTATGTCACCTATTGGATCGGTTCTTAAAGATGAAATTCTTGGCAAGGCCCGTTTTTTCCAATTTACCCTTGACAGCGCAGGACTTCTATGCTAAAATACCCGAGTACAAGAAAGCAGGCACGGTTCCCCGTCCTCACCCCAAGCACTTGCGAAAGGGTCAACATGGATAAGGTACCGCCGAGCAATCGGCGTTATTTTGCTGTGATACGGGAGCCTGTCGGCTGCCGTATTTTTATTTTAACAATTGGAGGTGCTTTCCCATCGCTAACAAAGGTCATCAAACCAATGAGGAGATCCGGGACAAGGAAGTCCGTCTGATCTCTGACAACGGCGAGCAGCTCGGCGTTATGTCCTCTCAGGAGGCTCTGCGTTTGGCTGAGGAACACAATCTGGATCTGGTAAAGATCTCTCCCAATGCCGTCCCCCCCGTTTGCAAGCTCATGGATTACGGCAAGTATCGGTTCGAGCAGACCAAGCGCGAGAAGGAAGCCCGCAAGAATCAGCGCGTGGTGGAGGTCAAGGAAATTCGGATGTCCCCCAGCATTGACGTGAACGACTTCAATGTAAAGCTGAGAAACGCTCAAAAGTTTTTGACTGAAGGCAACCGCTGCAAGGTCACCGTCCGCTTCCGCGGCCGTGAAATGGCCCATACCAGTATTGGCCAGGATCTGCTGATGAAGTTTGCGGATGACTGTGCTGAAGTCGCTGTCATGGACAAAAGCCCAAAGCTTGAGGGACGTCATATGTCCATCTTCCTGTCCCCCAAGTCCGCAAAAGACATTAAAAAGTAAGTAAAGGAGTTCTCTGTTATGCCGAAGATCAAGACTCACAGCGGCGCCAAAAAGCGCTTTTCCCTCACCAAGACCGGCAAGGTCAAGCGTGCCATGACCAAGAAGCGTCACCTGCTGAACGGCCACGGCAAGACCACCAAGCTGAAGCGGGCTCTGCGCGGCACCACTTATGCCGACAAGACCAACGAGGCCGCCATCAAGCGCATGATCCTGTACAAGTAAGAAGAGGGAGGTAACCAACAATGGCAAGAGTTAAGGGCGCTATGATGACGCGCAAGAGAAGAAACAAGACCCTGAAGATGGCCAAGGGCTACTGGGGTTCCAAGTCCAAGCACTTCAAGATGGCCAAGCAGGCTGTCATGAAGTCCGGTGTGTACGCTTACACTGGCCGCAAGCTGAAGAAGCGTGACTTCCGTCAGCTGTGGATCACCCGTATCAATGCCGCTTGCAAGATGAACGGCATGAACTACTCCACGTTCATGAACGGTCTGAAGAAGTCCGGCATCGTGATCAACCGCAAGATGCTGGCCGAGCTGGCTGTCAACGACAAGGCCGCTTTCACCCAGCTGACCGAGACCGCCAAGAAGGCCCTGGCCTGATTTACGGTCCATCCATAACGATCAAACCCGGAAACGCACTGCGTTTCCGGGTTTTTTTATCCGCTCAGAAAAACCAGCTTCCGAAGGATCGGAAGCTGTTTTTTAATTTGGAACTTCCTCCGGACGGGGCGGGCGCACATGGGGGAGCAGACGCTCCCAGCAGGCACCCAGCCGCCGGTAGTTTTCCCGGCCCTCCTGCAAGGTCAGGCCGTGATTTTCGTCGCTGGGCTCGTCGTCGCTCTGGAGAAAGACGTCGTTCTCCCAGAAGCACACCGGGCAGATATAGGCGATGGCCTCCTCAGATGGGACAGGCAACGTCCGATAGCCGCAGCAGGGACAGGGGTACTTTCCCACCGGCTCCGGCTGCTCCGGCGGCTGCTCCGGGGCCGCCCCCTCCACAAAACTGGTCGCTGTGGGCAAATACCGAAACCGCTTATCCATCACAGGCCCTCCTGTTCCTTCTTCTGGGCCAGCTTGCGGAAGTAGGCCTCCTCCCGGGCCTTCTGCCGGGCGGCCTCCTTCTCGGCTTTCAGGCGGATGCGCTCCGCCTCGGCCTCCTCCCGCGCCTTAGCCTCGGCGGCCGCCCGCTCTGCCCGCTTTTCGGCACGGCGGCGCTTCAGACCCAGGTAGCGGTCCTCCTC
>JAHHSC010000064.1 GCA_020025455.1 Lawsonibacter sp.
GACCTTGGTCACTCCGTTCTCTATTTCATAAGGAAAGTTGATTAGAATGGCTGCACAGCCGACACCGCAGACAGCGTTCAGGGGGCGTTGGGGATTGCCCCAACAAGCGATTTGCGCAGAGTCACCCAGAGGGGAAATCGAGAAAACGCGCAAAGTGGTTCCACTTTGTCCCACTTGCCAAAGAGCAAACCGCCCTTTTCTACCATGCCTCACATAGAAAAAGTGTCCCTGTCTTGCTTGCTGGGACAAGGCAGGGACGCCGGTTGACGGTGATAGAAAGTTGGAATAGGTCGAACACTTGCTTGGAACCTGATTTTTATCTTGTAAGTTTCCGATTCATATAGTTTGGATTGACCTTAAATATGTACAGCAGACAGACCACGACCAGTAGTACTGCGCCCAAGAAATAGAGCTGTGTCAAATGAGCGAAAAAGGCTACTCCAGTCTGGATACAGCAGTATATGAGTTCAATTTTTATGTTTTTCGCTCTCTGCTCAGGATTCGTTTCATATCTGAGATTACAGACCATCCATATAGAGGCAGCCAATAACGGAATAACTTTCACCCACAGCATTATGGTGAGATCAGTGCCTTCCGCCACCGGTTGGATTGCGGCATTTAATGCAGCTGTCTGTGCAATAATTGCAATTCGAGTCAAGTTTGTTCTTAATATTTGATTGCTTTGTTTCGCTTCCACAACAGCGGGGATATCGTCATCGCTTTGATAATCATCATTTAGCAGATAGTCTGTCGTTACACCAAACAACTTGCTGATTTCTACGATATTATTTGCCGCAGGCTGTGCCGTTCCGTTTTCCCATCTTGAAAACGCCTGTCTGGAAACATTTAATCGTTCCGCAGCTTCCTCCTGCGATATTCCGGCCTGCTTGCGTAGTTTGAAAATCTTATCTTGCAGTTTCATGGTCTGTCCTCCTTTCGGTACGCTTATTCTATCAAACTCCCTATCTAATTACAATAAAGCAGACTTTACAATGGCGCAACAAAGCTTTACATCTTAAAAAGGGTTCGATAAAGCGGCTGAAACGAATGGATGTGGTTTGATTCCAGCATGAGCACCTGGTTTTGTATATGAAAGAGCAGCACCAAGGTCTTATCCTTGATGCTGCTCTTGATGCGCCAACCCCATCTGACAGATGCCATATCGCGTCATTTTCGTGGATTACGGCTTTATGGCTGCCCCTCGAACGGACAGCGGTGTTTTTTCTGTTTACTTGATGGCGCCGAAGCGGCTGAAGGGCGTTAGGGCCAGGCAGGCCTTGCCCATGACGTAGTCCTCGTCGATGGCACCCAGCAGCTCGTGGCGGCTGTCGGTGGAGCCGTTCCGGTTGTCACCCATGACGAAGATGGAGCCCTCCGGGATCTCGAAGTGGGTCTGGGTCATCTGGTGCCAGCCCATATTCCCGGGATAGCGCATTTCCTCCCACAGGTAGGGCTCGTCCAGAGGCTGACCGTCCACATAGACGGTGCTCGTCTCATAGTCGATGTCCACGGTCTGGCCGCCGGTGGCGATGACGCGCTTTACGATGGCCTCGCCGCCCGGTCCGCCCAGAAATTCGGCGGTGGTCTTGTTGAGCACCACCACGTCCCCCTGCTTGGGGGTGTAGCCCAGAGACCACACCAGCATCAGTTCGCCGGGCTGGAGGGTCTGGTCCATAGAGTGGCCGCTGACTCGGCTCAGACGGGCCACACAGTTGAAAAGAATGACCGCGCCCAGAATACAGATGACGCACATCTGGAGCCACTCAAAGAGGTTCTGCCCCGGCTTGGGCCGGTCTGTTCCGCTCTTCTGGGGCTCCTGCTCATTCAGGGGCAGGCCGCTGCACTGTTCGTCCACGTTGGTTCCTCCTTCCGCCTTCCGGCGGGTATCCGATGATGAAAATTATATGCCTTTTCCGGCGAAAATGCAACCGATTCACCCCAGTTTCACCCGGTTGACGTCCGATGCATCAGACAGTGCCGTTCCCTCCCGGCTCTGGCAGGTGAAGAGCAGGACCTGCTGCTCCGCGCCCAGCTCCCGCAGAAGCTCCAGCGCCAGGGTCATGCGCCGGTCATCGAAGGCGGCCAGGGCATCATCCAGCAGGATGGGGGGCTTTTCCGGCAGGCAGAGGCGGCACACGGCCAGCCGGACCGCCAGATAGAGCTGATCCAGGGTCCCCCGGCTCAGATAGAGGCCGCTGTGGGGGAGCACATCCCCCTGGCGGGCGGCCTGACTTTCCAGCTCCCGGTCGAGGGTCAGGGAGACGTACTTCTCCCCGGTGAGCCGGGCCAGAAATTGCCCCGCCAGCGTGTTGAGCGCGGGAGAAAAACGCGCCTGAAGCTGGGTGCTGGCCAGGGACAGGACGTCCTGGGCGGTACGCAGGGCGTCCAGCTCCCCCTGACGGCGGGCCAGCTCGCCCGCAAGCGCCTCCTTGCGGGCGCTGAGGGCGGCGGGGTCACCCAGCGAGGACAGGGCACCTCTGGCTCGGTCCAGCTCCCCGCGGGTGCGTTCCAGCTGCTCGTCCAGCTTGGCCAGCATCTGGGCGCACTGCTCTCGGGTATGGATGGGGGTGGGCATGGGTGCGCCGTCGTCCTCCTCGGACAGCTGCCCTCCCTGGGCGGCCAGATCCTCCCGGCGGCGGGCACACAGCTCGGCCCGCTCCCGGGCGGCAGCCAGCTCATGGTCAAGGCCGAGGGCCCGGCTGAGGGCGGCAGAGAAGCCAAAGGCGGACTTCACTTCGGGGGCAAAGGAGTGGACAAAGTCGGTGAGGTTGGACTGGTCCACGGTGCGGCGTGTCTCCTTCTCGCTGAGGGTGGTGCGCAGCTGCTTGAGCCGTTGGGCGGCCTCCCGCGCGGAGTCATATCTGGCCCGGTAATCCTCCAGGACCTCGTCCAGCTCCCCGTCCGACTGGACGGACCAGTGCTCCAGCACCTTGGCGGCCTGGTCAATTCGGGATTTGGACTGTGACCTGGACCAGAGGGCCAGACCCAGCCCCAAAGCGGACAGGGCGGCGCCCACGCCGGGGTGGATGAGCAGGGTTTTGGTCAGGGACAGGGCGATGAGCACCCCGCCCGCGCCCAGGCCCAGCAGGAAGAGGACCCAGGCCCGCACCTTGGCGGACTTGGCTTTTTTCAGCAGCTCCTCCCGGCCCTCAAGGTCCTGGCGGACCTTGAGGGCGGCCTCGTCGGGGGACATTCCGGGGAAGCGGGTGTCCCCCACCACCAGACGCTGGGCCTCTACATAGGCGTCCTCGGCCTGAGCGGCGGCGGTTTTTGCGGCCTGGATCTCCTCGTCCAGCACCTTCAGGTACTGGAGCTCGCCCTGGGCCCGCTTGAGCTGGTCTTTCTCGGGCAGCTCGCCCAGACGGGCGCTGTCCTGCTCCAGCTGGCGCAGCCGCTCCAGCGCCTCCCGGCAGTCCCGGTCGGCCTGGAGGTAGCGCTGGTTCAGGTCCCGGCGGGAGCGCGTTTCGTGGACGGCGGCTTCGGCGGCGCAGGCACCTCTGGCCCGGGTCAGCCGGATGTGGTCGCTCTCCAGCTGGGTGTTTCGGGCGGCCAGCGCATCCAGCTGCTCCAGCTGGCCCGTCACCTGCACCAGCTCCTCCTCCAGCTTGGGGATCAGTCCCACGCTGCGGTTGACCCGGCGGCGGTTGGACCACGCCCGGAGGGTCTCCTCCGCCTGGGAGTAGGATACCTCCTCCTGCCCGGAGGAGACCAGGGCGGCGATGCGCTGCTCCAGCTCCGGGGAGGGGGTGACGGTCAAATCGGAACCGCCCAGGAAGGCGGAGCGCTCAAAGACCTCACGGCCCACACCGGTGAGCAGCTCGCCGCAGTTCTGAGCGGTGAGGCCGGGGACGGGGGTGTTTGTGCCGGTATAGACGGCGGAAAACGCACCGAAGGGGGTGCTCCCCTTGGGGCCGCGGCGGATGGTGATGGCGTTTCCCTGCCACTCCAGATTCAGCTCCCCCACCATGGGGGAGCCGGACCAGGGCTGATAGTGGTTTTTATCGGCCAGATGGCCCTTCTTGTCCCGATCCCTGGTGTCGATGCCGTAGAGCATGGCCTTCCAGAAGGCGCACCAGGTGGACTTGCCCCCCTCGTTGGGGGCTTCAATCAGGTTCAGACCTCCGCCCAGCTCCAGGGTGGCCCCCTCCAGCCGGCCAAAGGTGGCAGTCATAGACAAAATTTTCATAGGTACGGGTCCTCCCCCTGCTCCAGCGCGGCCAATCCAAAGCGGACGGCCTGCTGCAATGAACGGTTGTCCGGGTCAGCCTGGCACTTCTCCCACATGAGCTGGAGAAAAATGCCGGTGAGACTGTCCTCCCCTCTCCGGGCCCAGAGCTGGACGGGGATGCGGGTGCAGTCCCGGAGGGTCAGGCCGTAGAACCGGGGGGCCAAGGCCCGCTCCAGCCGGCCCAGCTCGGGGGGCTCCGCCTGGCCGGTGAGCAGGATGCGGTACACGTCGTTTGCCGTATCGGCGGGCAGCGCGGCGGCAACGGCCGCCAGGTGGTCGCTCTGGCCGGTCAGGTCCACGGACAGGGTCTGATACCTCCGGCGGGCCAGCGGGATGAACTGAGCCTCGGCGCTCTCGCGGCCCACCTCCACATAGAGGACCCCCTTCTCCCCGGTCTCGTCAAAGCCCCGGCCCTCGGGACAGCCGGAGTAGGCCCAGCGGGTGTTTCCGGCCCGCTGGACACCGCTCCACTGGTGGACGTGGCCCAGAGCCAGGTAGGAAAGGCCGCTGGTGGCAAGGTCCTGCCTTGTGACGGGGCCGTAGTCCGGGCCGCCCTCCACGTCGGCGTGGAGGACACCCAGATGGATGCGCCCGTCCCCCGCCGGGGCGGTGAAGCCGTGCAGAGGGGACAGGCCCATGTGGGGCTCGGTGAACGCACCGCCCCAGACGGTGCAGTTCAGGTCGGGCAGGTCCATCCCCTCCATCCGGGCGGTGGAGAAAATGTGGACATTTTCCGGCCAGCGCATGGCGGCGTATGGGGACGAGGCGGCATAATAGTCGTGGTTGCCCGGTGCAATAAACACAGGACAGGGAATCCGGCTCAGGGCGGATACCAGGGCGTCGGCAGTCTCACGGTAGACCCGGTCGGAGTCGAAGAGGTCTCCGGACAGCAGGACCAGATCGGCCCCTCGGGTCTGGGCCAGCTGGGCCAGATCATCCAGCAGGGAGCGCTGTTCGCTCCGGCGCTGGGCCGCCCGCTCCGGGCTGAGGCCGGAGAAAGGGCTGTCCAGATGAAAGTCGGAGGCGTGGATCAAGTTCAACATAAGTTTGCCTTTCTGTGGATAAGTTTGGAGTTTAGTGAACGGGGGACGAGCGGCACTAGCGGGCGCGCTGCCTGCCAGGCCGCTCCATGGATGTACAGCGGCCTGTGGAAGTTACTCCTGGAGGTCCACCCGGCGGACCTCCACGCACTTCTTTTTGTCGGTGTCGATGGTGAACAGGACGGCATTGAGCTTGCAGTTGCCCTCGGCCTCCTCATAGCGCCGGGGCAGACCGCCCAGAAAGAGGTTGATGGAGCTGGCGGGCTTGATGCCCAGCACGGAGCGGCTGGGGCCGGTCATGCCCAGGTCGGTGACAAAGCCGGTGCCCTTGGGCAGAATCTGGCCGTCGGCGGTGGGCACATGGGTGTGGGTGCCCCACACGGCCTGCACTCTGCCGTCCAGATACCAGGCCATGGCCCCCTTCTCGCTGGTGGCCTCGGCGTGGAAGTCCAGCAGGGCCACATCATAGCCGCCCCCCTTTAAAAGGGCGTCAGCGGCCTTGAAGGGGTTATCCAGATTGGGGTTTAGCTCCACCCGCCCCATCAGGTTGAGCACGGCCACCCGAAGCCCCTTCACCTGGTAGATGCCCATGCCCCGGCCGGGGACCGGACCGGCGTAGTTATCCGGGCGCAGGATGTTGGGCTCCTTGTCCAGATACTCGGCGATCTGGATGCGGTTCCAGGTGTGGTTGCCCAGGGTGATGACGTCGGCCCCCGCGTCAAACATCCCACGGGCCTGCCGGGGGGTGACGCCTACGCCGGAGGCGTTCTCCCCGTTGACCACCACGAAATGGGCGTCCAGCTCGCTGCGCAGCCCCATGAGACGGCGGGCCAGGATGTCCTGACCACCCTCGCCGACCACGTCGCCCACCGCCAATACCTTCAACAACATAAAAAACGCCTCCTGTGCAAATCGTGCGATAACGAATCCATTATAAAGTATGCCCCTGTAATAAGCAACCGAATTTGCGCCGGAACGGGCCTGGCGGCTGTCCCTGCGCTGGGCATAAAAAACAGCGGAGAATTGCTTCTCCGCTGTTTCAGTCGTATGGGGGATGCTTACTTGACGGCCTCGCCGCGCTCCTTCTTGGCGCGGATCTCCTTCAGGGCGTCGCGGTAGCTCAGGTTGACGCGGCCCTTGTCGTCGATCTCGGTGACCTTGACCCAGATCATGTCGCCGATGTTGACCACGTCCTCCACCTTCTCAACGCGGTGGTCGGCCAGCTTGGAGATGTGGACCATGCCGTCCTTGCCGGGAGCCAGCTCCACGAAGGCGCCGAACTGCAGGATGCGGACGACCTTGCCGTAATAGAGCTCGCCCACCTGGGGGACGAACACGATGGTGTCGATCATCTTCTTGGCGGTGTCGCAGGAAGCGGCATCGGGAGAAGCGATGTGGATGGTGCCGTCGTCCTCAATGTCGATCTGAGCACCGGACTCGGCGGTGATCTTCTGGATGACGGAGCCGCCCTTGCCGATGACCTCACGGATCTTGTCGGGGTCGATCTTCATGGTGAGCATCTTGGGGGCGTACTGGCTGACCTCGGCGCGGGGAGCGCTGATGCAGGGCAGCATGATCTCGTCCAGGATGGCGCAGCGGGCATCACGGGTGATCTCCAGGGCCTCCTTGATGATCTCGTGGGTCAGACCGTCGTTCTTCAGGTCCATCTGGATGGCGGTGATGCCGGACTTGGTGCCGGCCACCTTGAAGTCCATCTCGCCGTGGAAGTCCTCCACGCCCTGGATGTCGATGAAGGTCTGGAAGGAGCCGTCATCGTCCTGGATCAGGCCGCAGGAGATGCCGGCGACGGGGGCCTTGATGGGCACACCGGCGTCCATCAGAGCCAGCGTGGAGCCGCAGATGGAGCCCTGAGAGGTGGAGCCGTTGGAGCTGAGGACCTCGGACACCACACGGATGGCGTAGGGGAACTCCTCCACGGAGGGCAGCACGGGCACCAGAGCGCGCTCGGCCAGGGCACCGTGGCCGTACTCACGGCGGTTGGTGGAACGGGGCGCCTTGGCCTCACCCACAGAGTAGGGGGGGAAGTTGTAGTGGTGCATATAGCGCTTCTCGGTCTCCTCCCAGATGGTGTCCAGCTTCTGG